>SBFN01000200.1 GCA_006226895.1 Deltaproteobacteria bacterium
CAGGATCCTCACCCTTGAGATCACCTTTCCGCAGAACGCTCGGCCAAAGATCACAATGACGACCCAGAGTCATCAGGTCGAAAAGCTGCTGCCCAGGATCGCCGATGGCCTGTATACAAGTATTAAGAACTACGGCAATCGACACAAGCTGCTGCATAACAGTTTTGTCCAGGCACTTCTTTTGCTGGCGGTTCCTCTGATAATGATGAGCTATGGCCTCTATAACGGCATCGATTTCTTCCTGCTTTATTCGAGCATGGGCTGGCTTTGCCTGCTCTCTCTCGGCATCGTCAAGTCCTTACCGCTTATGTTCCCCTGGGTAACATTCGAAACTCAGAGCCGCTTCCAGCTTGAACGACTGCCGCTGCTTGTCAAATTTTCCCTGCTCTTTGTCTCCGTTGGCTGTTACATCAGCCTGGTGCTCTTCAATATGCCTCGCGCCAACGGGCCTGGCTCTGTTTTGTTGGCGGGGTTTGTCGGCTGACGGACTTTACCCGTTTGTTCTGCCTGATTTTGGAGCCGGAGAATAGCGAATGAGCTGGGGGCGCTCAGGATCGAGAGCTTTTTTGAGTCCCTCCCGCTCTGTCGAGCAGTATGGGCAGATTGCACCGCTCTCCTGCTATTTCATCTTCCCCTCTTGTTTGATCGCTTCAAGTTCAGATTGAAAGCGTTCTAGTTCTGCTTTGAACGCCTCAGATCGAGAAAAACCGGTTTGGAAGTAGTTTCGAAAAGCCTCCCAGTCGGGCTGCTGGTCGTTAAAGGCACGGGTGCGGGCGACCTCTTCTTCGCGTGCGCTGTAGGCTGGGTCAATCGCTTTGGCCGCAGCTGTATCTGCTTTGTTCCAGGTGAAGTTGGTGAAGCGGCCCAGTTCGGCGGTGTCGAGCCGTTGCGGAGCAAAGGTTGTCAGGTAGTTGAAACGGGCACGCTTGAGGGCAATCAGAGCGTGCTGGTGGTCACGCTGGGCGTTGGCGATCTGGGTATGTTCCGGTTTGTCCTTGATCAGCAACGCCGCTAAATTATCTTGCCAGCGGGCTTGCGCAGCCAGGTAGCGATCCATGGTTACTTTGGCGTGTTGCAGATCGGTTGCCTGACTGGTGGTTGCCAATGTGCCAACGAAGATCAACAGGGCGAGAAGAGCAGGGCGGATGATTGTCATAAGAATTCCTTGGCTCGTGCTTTAATGTCATCGTTCTAGAAGCGAAACTCGCTTCGTTATTTCGGCTTTCAAGTGAAGGCATCACCGATCGATTTGCCTTTTCTGTCCAGGCCAAGCTCCTTTTCACGTTTGCGATCCTCGGAACGATGACACCTCCGGTAAGGTTTGTCGCTGCCACACCAACAGGGGCCATTGGTACGCAGCTCCTGCATGCTGGTCGGATAATCGCTCTCAGTTTTCTTAATGTTTTTACTGATCAACCAGTTGGTAAGTCTTTTCATGATAGGCCTTTTTACCTGTGGCGCAATCGATCTGCTCAGCGATATAGAAAGTGTTTTCATCAGCATTGCTCTTGACGCTGTCGCGTCGCTGCATTATTGCGACCCATTTATCTTTTCATTCTAGCACTCTCTTGATAATCACGACCACAAAGGCATCTACCTAAAACGTTCTCTGTTTGACGAAAAGGGGGCAGGGGAGCACAACGAAGTGAAGTAGAGCACCATTTATACGCAGCCAGGAAAAAGAAAAGGCCTGAAACCAGTAATGATTTCAGACCATTGTTTATCGTTGGTGCGAAGGCGAGACTTGAATTCGACGTTCTTTCGAACACACGCCTCTCAAGCATGCGTGTTTGCCAGTTCCACCACTTCGGAAAGCGATGGATTTATACTGATATGAAGCGTCGCTGTTAATAAAATTGGCGCGTTATTTTGCTTCTTCTGCAGGTGCTGCTGCAGGCGTTGCAGGAGCGGCATCTTGTGCTGGCATGGAAGCCGGTGCTGAGGTCGGTGCAACCTGGTCTGGCATGACGCTGGAAGACCCTGCCTGTCCCCAGAAAATAGCAAGAGCAAGGCTGGTCAGCATGAAAATAATGGCTGCGCCCGTGGTCAATTTGCTAAGGAAAGATTGACCGCCCGTAGCACCGAAAACAGTGCCGCTGCTGCCAGCTCCGAAGGCTGCGCCAACTTCAGCGCCTTTGCCGCCCTGAATCAGGACGATGCCGATCAGAGAGAGGCAGACCAGAACGTGTATTGCCAAGAGTATAAAATTCATTTTGTCCCCTTAAAGTGTCGATCTATGATTTGAAGATCGGCACTTTAACATATTAGTTTTTGTTAGAAAAGCCTGAAATTAAATGTTTCGCAAAGATTTAAGCGGCCGGCTCGAAGTTAGCGATACGGGCAAAATCTTCTGCCTTGAGGCTGGCTCCGCCGACCAGGGCACCGTCAACGTCAGGTTGAGTCATCAGGCCGTCGACATTGCCGGGCTTCACGCTGCCGCCATAGAGGATGCGCGTAGCTGCCGCGGTTTGAGCATCGTAGAGCTCAGCTAAGAGCCCGCGTATGAAGGAGTGTACTTCCTGGGCCTGTTCGTCTGTTGCGACTTTGCCGGTGCCGATCGCCCATACAGGCTCGTAGGCGACCACGACAGTTTTCATCTGCTCTGTTGTGAGGTTCTTCAGGCCGGCCGTGACCTGTTGGCGTAGAACGTCAAACATCTTGCCGGTTTCACGTTCTTCCAGAGTTTCACCAATACAGAAGATGGTGCCAAGCCCCCCCTCAGCGAGTGCCAGGGCTTTTTTGTTGACCGATTCATCGGTTTCAGCAAAGAGTTGACGTCGTTCGGAGTGACCTATGATGACGTATTCGCAGCCTGCATCTTTAAGTAAAAGCGGAGAGACTTCACCGGTGAATGCGCCCTGTGGTTCTGGGTAGCAGTTCTGGGCCGCAAGCTTGACGTTGCTGCCGGCGAGGGTTTCGGCCACTTTGGACAGGGCCGTGTAAACAGGTGCAACAACAATTTCGACGTTTTGGTTTGAGGCAACGGCAGCTGTGAGTTCTGAAGCCAGGCTGGTAGCCTCAGCGATGGTTTTATGTAGTTTCCAGTTGCCAGCTATCATTGGTGTACGCATGCTAAACTCCGTTTCTTTAGCTGTAAGGTTTTAAGCTGTACGCTGTAAGGATAGAGAGTCTAAAAACTTTATAGCTTACAGCTTATAGCTAGAGGGACAGTCCCCATGTGGGGACAGTTCCGACTAAGCATCCGTTAGAGCGGCAAGTCCGGGAAGTTCTTTGCCTTCCAGAAACTCAAGAGATGCGCCACCGCCGGTTGAGATGTGAGTCATCTTCGATTCGACACCGGCCTTCTTGACCGCTGCAACAGAATCTCCGCCACCGACAATCGAGCGGGCCTTTGATTCAGCCAAAGTCTCGGCGACCGCTATGGTGCCTTTGGCAAAGTTGTCAAATTCAAACACGCCCATGGGGCCGTTCCAGACCACCATGCGGGCATTGCGCAAGGCGCCAGTATAGGTTGCGATCGTTGCCGGGCCGATATCGAGGGCCATCCAGTCAGCCGGGAAGTTGGCATCGCTGCAAACTTTGTGGTCGGCTGTTGGGCTGAATTCTGCCGCGACGATGTGATCCTGTGGCAGGAGCAG
>SBFN01000141.1 GCA_006226895.1 Deltaproteobacteria bacterium
GGCCCAGCCAAGACCCGGTACCAGACACCCTTGTCGCCAAGATCAGCGGTCTCGATAAAGGTCGAAAGTTTATAGAGCTTAAGCCGAGCAGCCAAAGCCTTGGCGTCCTCACCGGTACGAAAAGAAGCGATCTGCACAACAAAAGAACCTTCTGCAGAGACGGTCGGCACGGTTACCTTCTTAGGCGTAGCGGCAACCGGCTTCACCTCAGCGTGCTTGACGGTACGCTTAGGTTTTGCCTGCACCGCCTTTTTCGGCTTCTCTGGTGGCAGATTAATGCCACTGCCAAGAGGAGCCTGATTGCCCTTCGGCAGGTTGTCATAAAAGGTTAATCGCTCGGGTTTTTCCGGCACAGTTTCTTTTTGCGGAGGCGGTGGAATCACAATCTGGGTCACCTTGGCAGGGGTTGAGGAATCCACCTCAGCGACCAGCCCCTGACTAGAAACATTCTTTTGCCCGAACATAACCCCGAGAGAAAAGCTGACAGCTGCGACCGCAATGATCAGCACAACAATCAGCATTAGCTGCTTGCGTTCAATTCGTCGCTGAGTTCTCGATACAACCGGCTGCACCATCATCCCCACCCTCCGTAGCGGACCGTCACATTCGCTCCGGAGCGTCAACTCCGAGCAGGTTCAGTGCATTGGCGAGGACCGTTCGCACGCCCTTGACGAGATAGAGCCGTGCCTGCGTCGTCGCCGGGTCATCAACCAGCACCCGCTGCCGATTATAGTAACTGTGAAACTGGGCCGCAAGCTCCTGAAGGAAGTAGACAACGCGGTGCGGCTCACGGTTCTGTGCCGCGTTAACTACGGTTTCCTGATAGCGTGCCAGGTGCTTCGCCAGGGCCAGTTCCTCGGCGAGCGTCAAGCACGACAAATCCAGCGCCTCACGTTCCAGAGTCACCACACCTTGCTCCTCTGCGTTGCGGCAAATGCTGCAGACCCGAGCATGTGCGTACTGCACATAGTAAACAGGGTTGTCATTGCTTTGCCGTTTGGCCAATTCAAGGTCAAAATCAAGCTGACTGTCTGCCCGTCTAAGCAGGAAGATAAAACGACAGGCATCCTTCCCGACTTCGTCGACCACTTCACGCAAAGTCACAAACTCACCTGAGCGGGTGCTCATGGCGACCGGCTCTCCTTCGCGCAACAAGCTAACCAGCTGCACCAGGATTACCTGCAAATCATCAGGGTTGCGACCCAAGCCGTTCACGACAGCTTTCATTCGCTGAACGTAACCATGGTGGTCAGCGCCCAAAACATCTATAACAGTATCGAAACCACGACTGAATTTTTCCAGATGGTAGGCAACGTCAGAGGCGAAGTAAGTTGTTTCTCCATTTGATCGAACCAGAACACGATCCTTGTCATCACCAAAATCGGTGGTGCGAAACCAGACAGCACCGTCCTTTTCATAGGACAGGCCCTTCTCTTTCAGAACTTTAAGGCCGGCAGATACTTCATCGCGATCAAACAGTCCCTGCTCACTGTACCATCTGTCAAAGGTGATACCGAACGCCTCGAGGTCGTCCCGGATACCCGCCAGGATTCGATCACCACCGAAGCCGCCGAGCAATTTGATGGCCTCGCTCTCATCAAGCTCAAGGTAACGAGTCCCTTCAGTGTCATGTATCTCTTTGGCGAGGTCGAGAATGTAGTCCCCCTGGTAACAATCATCAGGAAACTCAACCTGTTCACCACACACCTGGCGATAACGCAACAGTAGCGAGAGACCAAGTGTACGCATCTGGTTGCCAGCGTCGTTTATGTAGTACTCTCGTTGAACTTCATAGCCAGCCGCCTGCAGGACTGAAGCGACCGCGTCGCCTGTTGCGGCACCTCGACCATGACCGATATGCAAAGGGCCGGTTGGGTTCGCACTGACAAACTCGACTTGGACCTTTTGGCCCTCACCTACCTGAGAGAGGCCATACTCTTTTCCCTTAACGGTGATCTCGTCAAGGACTTCATACCAACAACCTGGAGCCAGGGTAAAATTGATAAAACCGGGCCCCGCGATCTCAACTTTGCTCAAGAACTCACAATCATCGAGCGCTTCGACCAGGGCTTCAGCAATCTGCCGGGGTGATTTCTTTTCGGCGCGGGCCATAGTCATGGCCAGATTAGAGGCAAAATCCCCGTGATCAGGGTTTCCCGGGATTTCAATCTGCACATCAGGAACAACTGCCGAGTGCAGGGTCCCATTGTTAAAGCAGGCTCGCAGAGCGTCACCGATCTGTTGCCGCAGACGATCCTTCATAATTTGTTTAATCCTCCACTGAAACAGGGTCTAAGAACCCTGAGCATACTCAGACAAGCTGACGCCTATGAGTAAAAAGGAACTCAGCAAGCGTCTCAATCAGCTATGGGCATCAACCTAAACGGACTAAAAATTCGTCCGAAGCAAGCTGCTTTCACACTTATCCTCATCAACGTTGTCATAGTGCCGAGGAGAAAAAGGAGATGTATGTTAGCCCCGCACTATGAGAGTGTCAAGAACTCGCAGGCGAGAAATCAACTCTGGGATGCATAGTTACATTTTCGTTCGGCCAAGACACAGAAAAGGCCCGTTCCCACGATACGAAACGGACCCGCTTAAGCAAATTTTCTTTACCTACACGTTACTTTCGGTCAGAGAATTGAAAAACCAGTTCGTCATCACGAACCATTCCCAACTCTGTACGCGCGACCCTCTCAATGTATCGGCGATCACCGCGCAAAGAGTCGATCTCGCCGCGCAGAGCCTGATTATCCGACTCAACGTCTGTAATCTTCTGTACCAGGTCGGCCTTCTGTCCCGAGAGTTTCAGCATATACAGAATTCCCCGGTCGCCAAAAAAAGCAAAACCAAGAATAAGCGCAACCACCGCCAACGGCCAGAAGTTAATACGTCCCCCATCGGGGTGTGTAACTTTAGCAGGGCTGCCTGCCATAATAAACACCTAGCACAGATAAAAAACGGGTAAAAACAAAACAATCAACAGTTGGATTGTTCCATCAAATCACATTGAAAATCAAGGTTTTTCGCACACAGGCTCATGTAGACAATAAAAATTTCGTCTCTACCGGAGATTCACAGATAGCACCACAATGAGAAAAGGCCTGCCGGAAGGCAGGCCTTTGGTAACAATTTCAACTGACCTAGTCGACGGTCAGCTGTTTCTTGAACTTCGCCAGTTTAGCCTCGCCAACACCCTTCACCGCAGTCAACTGTTCCACGGAACTGAAGAGCCCATGCTCTTTGCGATAATCAACGATACGCGCAGAAAGTGCCGGACCAACGCCCGGAAGCGTTTGCAGCTGTTCTGCCGTCGCCTGATTAAGATGAATGGTTTCAATAACCTGATTTGCAACAGGGTCATTAGCGGCAAGGGCAGTCGCCGGTGCAAAAGCGATCGTGCTGACAACTGCGAAAAGGACGAGCTTTGACAAATAACGTTTCATTACATTTCCCTCCAAAAATAAAACAATAAAAGAACCCGATGCGGGCATAACATCCTGCAATCCCTCCTTACAACACCTCCCCTCCGGATCATTATCACCGCCCAACCCGGCTCACAACGAGCCCCATCGGATGGTTG
>SBFN01000219.1 GCA_006226895.1 Deltaproteobacteria bacterium
ACCAATGACGCAGGGCTCTATTATCAGTGGATCCGTACACGCTCACAGTTCCCCGGGAAACAGGTTTTGAGTGGCAGCAACACATTTGCCCACTTTCAGCAGCGAATAGCTTAGGAAAAATCATGATCCAGATCCAATTTTTCAGTCTTTTGCGCATACTGCTCAAACAGGAGCGTCTCGAGCTACCCTCTGTTGAGGAAGAAACCGTCGCACAGCTATTGGAAAGGCTACAGCAGCTGTTGCCAACCCCTTTTTTACAGAAGCTGCTGACCGAAGACGGCAGCATGCATGCGGGCACCATCATTCTGGTCAACCGGCATAATATCCACCATCTTGAAGGGCTAAAGACGCCTATTTGTGATGGCGATGTGGTGGCCATGTTTCCGCCGGGGGCCGGGGGGTAACAATTTGGCAACGGAACGCTATGCACGCCAGGTGCGTCATTGGGGCGAAGATAACCAGCAGCAACTGGCCGGGGCCTCAGTGTTGATTGCCGGAGTCGGCGGACTGGGAGCGACTGTCAGCCAGTTGCTGGTACGTGCCGGAGTCGGTAAGCTCTACCTGGTTGATGACGGCGTTGTTGACTGGCCCGACCTGAACCGGCAGCTATTGTACGGCGAGCAGGACATCGGTCAGGAGAAATTGCCCTTGGCTAAAAAGCGTCTGCACGCTATCAATAGCACAAGTGAAATTTCTCTGATCGACGGGCGGATCGATGAAAAGTTCATCTTGCCTGAGGGCCTGAACGCTGTTGCCGATTGTCTGGACAATTACCAAAGTCGTTTTCTGCTAGACGAACTAACACCGCGAGGCGTTTATCTTGTTCATGGCGGCCTGCATGGTGACCATGGCCAGGTTTTGACCCTGCAATCCGGCCAATCGCAGCCCATGGCAAAGATCTTTGCCGGGGCCTGTCAGCCCGAGGGAGCGATCCCGGTGACTCCGGACAACGTGGTGATTATCGCCGGTCTGATGGTCAACGAACTCTTTGCCTGCCTCTTTGATGAACCAAAGCTACTCAATCGTTGTCTCGTAATCAGCCTTATCGATTTCCATATCAGCTTTCTGGATGTTTAGCCTGATGAATACCGAGAGAAACCAGGTCACAACGATCGAAAAAGAAATGGGGATCACCCATAAGGATTTTTATGCCGAGCTGCCCAAACTGCTGAATAACAGCCCTTATCAGCAGAGCGGCGACACCATCAGTTTTCGCCATAAGGGTAAAGACATCGAAATCTCGCTTGGCCCGGAAGGTGTGCGTAAAGTAGGACCTTCGGTCCGTTTACCTGTAACCGGTATCACCTTGCGTCTTTTTGGCTTTTCAGAAAAAGAGATTCGTGGCTTCATTGACCACTTCAATCTAAAATTCATGAAAGGTGGAGGGTAGGACCTTCGCATCTCCGCATTTATTGTACTAAGTACATATTATCGCCAAAGGAGAGGTTCACGATGTTGACTCTACAAAAACTGGTCATCGGTTTTTCTCTATCATTGTTATTGATATCTACGGGCTCTGCCGCCGATCATCTGCGCTTGGCAACAACAACATCCACCGAAAACTCCGGCCTGCTCGCAGAACTGCTGCCACCATTTGAATCGGCCAATAGCTGCCAGGTCGATGTGATAGCCGTGGGCACCGGCAAAGCGATCAAGTTGGGAGAAACCGGCGACGTCGATGTCATCATGGTTCATGCCCGCAGCAAGGAAGACAAGTTTATCAATGACGGCTTCGGCGTTGATCGTCGTGATGTGATGTACAATGACTTCGTTATACTCGGCCCAAAAACTGATCCGGCCGGGATCACGGGCAGTAAAGACGCGACTGAAGCAATGGCCAGAATCGCCTCAAGCAAGAGCACCTTCGTTTCACGCGGTGATGATTCCGGCACGCATTCGAGGGAGAAACAGTTGTGGCAAAAAGCCGATGTCGCACCAAGCGGAGACTGGTATTTGGAGGCAGGGCGAGGTATGGGTGAAGTTATCGTGATGGCGGGTGAACGCCAGGGTTACACTCTGAGCGATCGCGGCACTTATATCGCCTACACGGAAAAAACACCTCTGCAGATCGTATCTGAAGGCGACAAGGACCTGTTCAACCCCTATGGTGTGATCATGGTCAATCCAGCCATGCATAGTCATGTACAGGTTGACCTGTCCAAAAGATTTCTCGATTACCTGACCTCCGATCAAGCAAAGCAGCTGATCACCGGCTTTCGCAAGGGTGGCAAGCAACTCTTCTACATTGCAGATTAAGGCAACAACTTGGGATATTTAAGCGACTCACTGCTGACAGCGCTTGAGTTGATTCTCAACTTTGACCGAGAGGTCCGGATGACGGTCTGGGTCTCCCTGTACACCTCTAGTTGTGCTATTGTAATCGCGGCGCTACTCGGGGTGCCGATCGGTCTGTGGCTTGGCCTCAACCGCTTTCGTGGGCGGCAGTTACTGCTCGCCCTGCTCAACACCCTTATGGCACTGCCAACCGTGGTCGTCGGCCTGTTGCTGTTCGGTCTACTCAGCCGCCAGGGGCCACTTGGCCCACTTGGGTTACTGTTCACGCCGCTGGCGATGATCGCCGGGCAAACAGTGCTGGCGACGCCGATCGTTGCCAACCTGGTGCTTGCGGCTGTTACAGGTGCCGACCAACGAATTATCAACACGGCCCTCACTCTCGGAGCCAGCCGTTTTCAAGCGGCGGTCCAGCTGTTGCGGGAGATACGCTTTGGTGTGATGGCTGCCGTGATAGCCGGTTTCGGGCGTGTGATCGCCGAAGTCGGCGTCGCCATGATGCTTGGTGGCAATATTCGGAACAGCACCCGAACCATGACGACAGCGATTGCCCTGGAGACCAGCAAGGGGGAATTCGCCTTCGGTCTGGCATTAGGGATGCTTTTGTTATCCGTCGCTTTACTGGTCAATCTTTTCCTGAATGTCTTGCAGCAGAGGTAAACCAATGCAGCCGGTGGTCTCGCTTAACAATATTCTGGTAACACGAGGCGATAGCTTCAAGCTGTCGGTTGGGCGTCTCGCCTTACAGCCAGGCTTAATTTATGCGTTGACCGGAGCTAACGGTTCCGGCAAAAGCACCCTGCTTCGCGTCATGGCACTATTGACCCCAGCGTTCGAAGGGACTATCGAGTTCTCCGGCAACAAAACAAACAATCCTGCCCAACAACGGCAAAAGGTCACCCTGGTGGAACAGTCGCCTTATCTCTTCAAGGGAAAGGTGATTGACAATTTAAACTATGGACTAAAACTTCGTGGTATTGACAGTAACGAACGAAGTCGTCGTATCAAGACAACCCTGGCAAATGTCGGCCTCGAGGGGTTTGAACAGCGCCAGGCAAAAGAGCTTTCCGGTGGCGAAATACAGAGAGTGGCTCTGGCGCGTGCGCTGGCGCTCAAACCGGAATTACTTCTTCTCGATGAGCCTACTGCCAATATCGACAGCAGCAGCCTCCAAGGGTACGAGTCCCTGCTCAGAGACCTGCCCAAATACGGGGTGACAGTCGTTTTTTCTACCCATGACCCATCCCAATCGCAGCGACTTGGCGACCAGGTCTTGCGCCTGGAAAATGGCAGGTTGTTAAGCAGCCCCCAACAGAGGCTGGATGAACGGAGAAATCTGTATGGCACTTAGCTTTGAGTCTGCTAGATCAATGATTCTGGGAAACATGACCACCCTGCCGTATGAGTCAGCTTCATTACTGGACATCGTCGGACGCGTCCTTGCTGAAGATATTCGAGCCCCCTGGGATCTGCCGCGCTGGAGCAATTCGGCCATGGATGGCTTTGCTGTCAGATCAGAGGATTGCTTTTCTGGCCAGGCACTCACAATAGACGGTTATCTTCCGGCAGGCAGCAGTTCAAGCGGCATCTCTGTCGAGCCGGGCAGTGCGGTCAAGATCATGACCGGGGCTCCTTCTCCGGCGGGCTGCAATGCGATTGTGCCGATTGAGGAAACCGAAGAGAAGGACGGTAAGGTTATCATCACTGGCCAGGTCAAACGTGGTGATCATCTTCGCCTTCAGGGTGAGGATGTAGCGCAGGGCGAACTGGTCATCGCTGCAGGCACTATTTTGCGGCCGGCGGAAATCAACATGCTGGCTTCATTCGGCTACCAGAGCGTCACCGTCATCCGCCGTCCCAAGGTCGCGATTGTTTCGACCGGTGATGAGCTGGTGGAACCGGGGGAAGACGTTGGTCCGGGGCAGATTATCAACAGCAATGACTATTCTATTGCAGCTGCGGTCAGCGAGGTTGGCGGTGAGCCAATCCTCCTCGGCATTGCCCGCGATGACCGAGAAAGCCTCATCGAGAAGTTAACAGCAGGGTTACAGGCTGACGCCCTGATCACGACGGCCGGTGTGTCGATGGGGGATCGCGACCTGGTCTGTGAAGTCCTGCAAGAGCTGGGAGTGGAACGCCAGTTCTGGAAAGTTGATATCAAACCCGGGCGCCCAACCGCTTTTGGTCTTAAGGAGTCTACGCCTGTCTTCTCCCTGCCCGGCAACCCGGTCTCGAGTATGGTAACCTTTGAAGAATTTGTCAGACCCGCACTCTTGAAGATGATGGGTCATCAGCATGTGATCAAGCCGTTCATTAAGGCTGTCATGAAAGAGGCGACAAAAAAGAAACCGGGACGCGTTCAATTCTTGCGAGTACGCATAGCAAAAAACGGCGACCATCTGCTTGCGACGAGTTCCGGCGACCAGAATACCGGCATTTTAAGCACCCTGTTGCGGTCCAATGGCATTGCGGTTCTGCCCGCCGAACGGGAGCAGATTCAAGCAGGTGAAGAAGTGAACATTCATCTGATTGCGGCTCCTGATGATCTTTGAATCAAGTTCGGCGAGAGCTAAGGGACAGTTTCCATGCTTGCTCGAGACCGGAGGAGATGAATGCCTTTTTTGAATTCATTGCCTGAAAATACCCCCAGGCGCTTAATCAAGGTGATCGTCAGGACAATACACCTGGTCGCGATTGCCGGTTTTTTCGGTAACGCCATGACGGGCAGTTACGAAACAGTCTATACAACCATGACTCTCGTTTCCGGGGCTGTGCTGACCTTAATGGAAGCCTCCTCTGGCTGGGTCTGGTTTGTTCAACTCCGAGGCGTCTTCCTGTTTATCAAGTTACTGATTCTGCTGCTTATCCACATATACCCGAACGCAACGGTCGCCGGTCTGATTGCCGTCATTGCTCTTTCCGGGTTCATCTCTCATGCTCCGAGCTGGATTCGCTACTTTTCGATGCGGCATTGGCAGGTCGTACATTCCAAGGAGGACCTTTTAGGGTAAAGAGCAGGCGACATTCGGGATTTGAGGGCACTCATTGAAACAAGACCTCAAAGATTTAAGAGCGATTGTGAAGAACTGGAGCTTCAACTGGTCTTTCTCTGAAAATTGTGCCAATATCCAGCCCCGCGGCAAAGCGGGGCTTTTTATTTTTTGTCTCATCTATCAATCAGAGAGTAGTGCGCTACAATTAAGCACCAAATGACACCATGAAATGGAGTACATAATGAATAATCTTCTCTTGTCGGGCACACGGCTTGGCAATTTTCTCGTAGAGCAGAACCTACCCGTTGATGAATTAAACCTGACCGCTATTCGTTTGCAGCACGAACCAACCGGCGCGAGGATGCTGCATCTGGCTTGCGACGACCCGAACAATGTTTTCGCCGTTGGCTTCCGCACGCCACCACCCGACTCAACCGGGATAGCCCACATTCTTGAGCACACCGTCCTCTGCGGCTCAGAAAAATATCCGGTGCGTGATCCTTTTTTTGCCATGATCAAGCGTAGCCTCAATACATTTATGAACGCCATGACGGCCGCCGACTGGACGCTTTATCCGGTGGCCAGTATGAACCGCAAAGACTTCTACAACCTGATGGGCATTTACCTCGACGCGACCTTCTTCCCTACCCTGCGCGAACAGGACTTTCTTCAGGAGGGGCATCGGCTCGACTTTGCCGACGAGAACGACCCGGACAGCCTGATGATCAAAGGCGTGGTTTTTAATGAGATGAAGGGTGCCATGGCCGACCCTTCATCGCTGCTGGGACGGCGTCTCAATGCAGCGCTTTTTCCCACGACCTGCTACGGCAAGAATTCCGGCGGCGAGCCACTCGTTATTCCGGAACTGAGTTGGGAAGAATTACGCGCCTTCCACAAGAGCTATTATCATCCCAGTAACAGTTGGATCTTCACCTACGGCAACCTGCCCCTTGAAGAACATCTGCAACAGATCGAGGAACTCGCCCTAAGTCGTTTCAAGCGGCAGGACGTTACCAGCGAGATTCCACTGGAGACACGCCTGACGGACCCGGCACAGAGCACACAAACTTTCCCAGTCGGCCCCGATGACGAACTGCAACAGTGCAGCATGGTGCAGATGGCGTGGCTGACCTGTCCAATCGAAGACACCTTTGAACGGGCAGCCACCGGCATCCTGGCCAACCTGCTGCTGGGCAACCCGGCTGCGCCTCTCTACCAGGCCTTGATTGAATCGGGACTGGGACGCAACCTCTCACCCGGCACCGGCTATCACGATGACTACCGTGACACCTTTCTCTCAGCAGGCCTGCAGGGGACTGATCCCGAGCGTCTGGCAGAGATCGAGGCCCTGATTCTCGACACCCTGCAGAAAGTTGAGAGAAATGGCTTCCCGCAGGAACGTATCGACGCAGCTTTGCACCAATACGAGTTTGCCAACCGGGAAGTCACGGGAGACCAATACCCCTACGGACTTGGACTGATGATGCGGCTGTTCGGGCCCTGGCTGCATGCCAACGACCCCTTCAGCACGCTAATGATTAGTCAGAACCTTGAGAGACTCAGAACGGCAACGGCCGATCCCAAGTTTTTCCCAAAAATGATTCGCCGTCATTTGCTCAACAACCCGCACCGCGTTACGCTCCTGCTGCGACCAGACACCGAGCACGCTCATCGCGAAGAGCAGGCCTTTGCTGATCATCTGGAGAAAATTCGAGAGAGTCTTGACGGGGCAAAAATTGCTGACATCAAAGCCAAAAACATGGCCTTGAAAGAAAGTCAGGAGACCCCTGACGACACCAGCTGTCTGCCCATCCTAGAGTTGACAGACATCGAACGGGAAGAGCAGCAGATACCCTTCACAAAGCAAACAGATTCAACCTGCGACACCTTCTGGTTTATCCAGCCAACGAATGGCATCACCAATCTGGTCTTGCAGTTTGACACCAGCACTCTGGCCCCTGCCCTGCGACCTTACCTGCCGATTTTCTGTGCCTTGATGCCTCAGATCGGCGCGGCGGGTCACGACTACCTGGCCATGTCCCGACGTATTAGCGCCGCAACGGGTGGCATCCGCTTTGGCACAAACCTCTTGGAGAGCCCTCTCGACCTCGACAGCATGCGTTCCGTTGTGGAGCTCAAAGGCAAATGCCTGGATCGCAATCAGACCACCTTGTGCGAAATTCTGACCGACATCTTGACCGCTCCGGACTTTAACGACCTAGAGCGCTTACGCACGGTGATCGGCCAGGTCAGGGCATCGATGGAGAACTCGATCCCCGGGGCGGGCCATTCCTTCGCCGCGCGTTCCGCAGCAGCCACTCTCACACCAACCGCAAGCTTGCGCGAAGAGTGGAGCGGCATGACCCAAGTGCAGACGATTCAACAGGCCAGCGCTCTGGATGATGCAGGTCTTGCCAAACTCGCGCAGACATTTAAAGAGATTTCCGCCTGCCTGTTTGTTTCAAATCAGGCAACCGTCGCCGTTACTGCTGAAGAATCTGCGCAACAGAGCATTCAAAAGCCTTTAGCAGGTTTGTTGGCATCCCTTCCTGAAGGGACAACGGAAAGAGATCAGGCAGCAGCAACTTTCAACGCTCAACCTGGCGTCACCGGGTGGCAGTATAACCTCCCGGTTGCTTATGTATCTCGTGTTTTTCGTACCGTGCCCTACACGCACCCCGACGCTGCGGGCCTGATGGTTCTGGCGAAGCTGTTGCGTGCAGACTTCCTGCATCGTGAAATTCGTGAGAAAGGTGGCGCATACGGCGGCATGGCCGGGTACAATTCAGGCGGAGGCCTCTTCTCCATGCTCTCCTATCGCGATCCACACCTCGAGCGAACTCTTGATATCTACGAAGAAGCTGTTGAGTGGGCCTGCAAGGGAGGTTTCAGTGACGAGATGATCAAGGAATCTATCCTGACAGCATTCGCCGAACTGGACCGCCCTCTTTCACCTGGCAGTCGGGGATACCGGGAATTTATCCATCAGCAGCAGGGCGTTAACCACGACATGCTGCAAAGCTTCCGTAACGGCATCCTTGCTGTGCAGCAGGAGCAACTGGCCCATGTTGCACAAACGTACCTGAAGCAGGCATTTCACTCCAGTTCGGTGGGCGTGCTTGCCGGCGAAGAAATGTTCAATAAAGCACAGGTGAGACTGAAGCAAATGAACATGCAGATGAAACGGCTGGGGAATCTATAGCTCGATTAAAATTCAGAAAGCTTGAAGGTTTAATTCCGGTGACCCAATGGCATTGTGTCACCGGAATTATCTATTATCTCGTCTTTACTAGCTTTTTTGGGCACCTTTGCGTTAAATTCCTTTACTGACTTGTATTTGCAAGCTCAAAAGCACCCATAAACACACGGCTAACGAGAACGATCATGACGATGAAAAATCTTAAAAACCAGTTCGCAAGCGACAATTACGCCGGGATCTGCCCGGAAGCCATGCAGGCACTGCAGCAAGCTAACAGCGGTTATTCGACCAGCTACGGCGATGACCCATGGACAGCTAAAGCATGTGATGCTCTACGTGATTTCTTTGCAATAGACTGTGAAATCTTCTTTGCTTTTAACGGCACCGCAGCCAATTCCCTGGCCCTGGCCTCAATGTGCCAGTCATACCACAGTGTCATCTGCCATGAAACGGCTCACGTTGAAACAGACGAATGTGGTGCCATCGAATTCTTTTCCAACGGCACCAAACTGTTAACGGTTGGTGGAGACAACGGTAAGATTGACCTTGACGAAGTCGAGCACACCGTCAAGAGACGTACCGACATTCACTACCCCAAGCCGCAGGTCCTCTCGATCACCCAGTCCACGGAACTGGGCACCCTCTATACTCCAGAGGAATTGATCGAGATCCACGGTCTGACCAAGCGTCTCAACCTGAAACTGCACATGGATGGTGCGCGCTTTGCAAACGCAGTGGCGGCACTTCAGGTTCACCCGAAAGAGTTGACCTGGCGGGCCGGAGTGGATGTGCTGACCTTCGGCGGCACCAAGTGCGGCATGCCAATGGGGGAAGCGGTGGTATTTTTCAACAAACAGCTCGCCTACGAATTTGAATACCGATGCAAGCAGGCCGGACAACTGGCCTCCAAGATGCGTTATCTTTCCGCCCCATGGCTTGGCTTGCTGCAAAACAACACCATGCTCAAGCATGCCGGCCATGCCAACGCCTGCGCACGCAAACTGGCCGGAGAACTCTCGAAGATCTCCGCTGTGAGCCTTGTCCATCCCACCGAAGCAAATGCAGTTTTTGCCGAGATGCCGGAGGAGACAATTGCCAAGCTAAGAGACAAAGGCTGGATCTTCTACACCTTCATTGGCTCAGGCCAGCCATTGCCGCTTCATGTGCTCCTGGGCAACCACTGAAGAAGACATCGCAGCCCTTGTAAGCGACATTAAGGCCCTTATATCGTAAGTTTAAAACCTCAGCCTCGCACATCAAACATAAGGCAAAACCGATTCAAGCCATTTATTAACGCAATGACGCTAAGAGGCAAAGGACACACTGGGGAAACGCCCAAGTTCAGGAAAACAGCTCTACCTTAAGCGTTAGTCTTGACGGCTTTGCGTTTAACTTTTTTTGATTGTGAAACCGTTAAGGCAAAACACAATTGGACGCTGATCAAGCAAAGCCTAAC
>SBFN01000196.1 GCA_006226895.1 Deltaproteobacteria bacterium
GGATGTGGCCCTCACCGAGCCTGCCTACCGTGTGATCGATCATTTGGAAGTGAATATCGGTATGCGCCTGGTGAAAAATAGATTTTAAGTCGAAGGAGTGGGCCCTATACCCCGTAGCTTGCTTCGTTAATAGTGTCTATTCCCCATCCGTTCGATTCTCTCACTCGACCTACAGAGGACACAGAGAAAGCATAGAGAGGCGTTGTTTGTCTCTGTGCCTTCTGTGACTCTATGGTGAAAGATGGTTTTCTAGAGTTTTTCTCACTGTTCTTTCGTAGCTTGCGGCGAGGTCGTTCGTTTGCGTTGAAAAAATAGTTTGGCGGTCATCTTTGTTGGGTTTGTGCACGCGATTTTAAAAAAGGTCTTTGAGCCAGCCGAAGGCGACCATGGTGCCGATTGCGGAGCCGAGCGACGAGAATAAAAAGACCAGCAGAACTCACGGTTCTTCCACCAACCACTGATAGCCGAGATGTCTTCGGCGACATGTTCCATGTCTTTGACCTGCGGAGGGGCGATAAAGGCCTGTACCAGACCGGTGACAAAGCCGGCGCCGATGGTTGGGTTGAGGGAGGTGATGGGGGCGGCAATAAAGGCTGCCAGTATCGTCAGCGGGTGACCCAGGGCAACCAGGGCTCCGAGAGCAGAAAGCACGCCGTTGGCGAGAACCCATGCAATGGCTGCGTCAGCCAGTTGTTCGGTGTTGCCGGCCATGAATCCTGCGACAAAAAGTGCGATGACGATCGCCGGGATCAACCATGGCAGTACTTTCGAGAATGACGTCTTTGCCGGAACAACAGAAAGTTCATCGATCTCTTCAGTGGAAAAATCCTGCCCCAGCTTCTTGAGAATCCCCGGCATATGCGCGGCACCGACAATCGCTACGACCTTTGCTCCGGGTGACTTGAAGATGTTGTGAGCCATGAAGGTGTCTCGTTCATCAACCAGAATGGTTTTAACCGTCGGCAACACGCTCGCCATTTCATCGAGCATGGCTGTAAGGGTATCTGTCTGACGTAGTTTGGTGAGTTCTTCTTCGTTGAGTTCCTGAGAGTCGAACATGCTGGCGAGAAGAGTCGAGAGGAGAGTCATCTTTTTCCAGAGCCCTGCTTTGCGCCAGGCTCGCAACAAGGTTGTGCGAATTTCTCGGTCGACCAACTGCAGGTCTTTCCCCAACTCTTGCGCTGTTGCTGCCGCTGCGGCCAGTTCTGCACCAGGTTTGACACCTGTATGCAATCCCATACGTTTCTGAAACGAGGCCAGAGCGAGATTTGCCAGCAAGAAAGGTGCTTGCCCCTGCTTGAGCACCTGGACCAGGTTGAGTGATTCCCAATGGCGCGGGTTGCTCAGGGCCCGGTGGCGCTGTTCATCTAACTCAACGCAAACCGTGTCCGGGTTCTCTTCCCGAATAACCACGTTGACCGTATCAACGGACTCCTTGGAGATGTGTGCAGTGCCAACCAGGACAAATTCCCGGTTATCAATGGTTACGCGATGTATGTCGGCATTCTCAAGAGTCGTCATAAAAACCTTCCGAAAGATCCGGGCAAAGATAGCACGGGGCAGATGTGCGGCGAAGAGGAATCAGTGTGCTCTCTTTATGAAAGAAAAAGACGCCGGATTCCCGACGTCTTTTCTTTTGCCCTCCACGCCTGCCGTGGGTTCGTGACCTCACGACGACGGTCAACTAGGTGGGGAGAACTGTCAATGCTTCAGGCGTCCTGCTTCAAGGCAGGCTTGCACACCACTTTCACAAGAACCTTCCCGATTGAAAAATATTCCGCGTGGGTATAGCAACCACACATACAGGGCAGAGAGCAGAATGAATAACCCAATACGTTTTCAGTATAGGAAAAATGCTTGTGCAACTCAAGGATAAACCCGGCGAGAACAAAAAGATTATGCTTAAAAAGCTGGCATGAAATGCTTCTCAAAAGTCAGACCTTCCGGTCGACTCGAAACACCCTCCTCAAATGCCTTGATTTCATTGTGTTTTATGCGGTGTCATAAATGGCATGGGTTATGCGTTAATGATCTGTACGATGATGACTGCAAGCTTGCCAAATGTCTCTGAGCAAAAATCAGGGCGGTTGCTGAATGCGCTGGTTGAAATAGGCCAGGAACTCGCTTCAACGACCGATATAGAAGAGCTGCTCGATTCCTTACTACGGGTCGCCCGCGATGTGTTTCGCTTCGAGAATGCGATTATACGCCTGCTTGATGATGATGGCCTGCACCTTGTAGCCGCTGCGGCTTTTGGTTATACCGAAGAAGCGATGGGCCCTATCGTGATTGGCCAGGGTGTCATGGGCCGTACCGCTGAAGTCCAAAAGCCCATCCTGGTTGAGGATGTCCGAAAACTCCCCGATTACGTTCCAGGTATTCCAGGCGCCCAGTGTGAACTGGCGGTCCCTCTGATCAGTAAAAACAAGCTAGTAGGAGTTCTCAACGTGGAGAGCCCGCGACCGGGCACGTTTTCTCACAGCGATATCGAACCCTTGATGATTCTGGGCCGTCAGGCCGCTATAGCCATAGAGAATGCTAAACTCTATGATCGTCTCAGGAAAATGACAGACGGTTACCGCCAGTTACATCAATTCAATGACCGGATTCTGAAAAGCGTCAACCTTGGCGTCTACACAGTTGATGCGGAGTTGGTGATTACCTCGTGGAATCTGCGCATGGTTGAAATGAGTGGTGTCGGTGCGGAAACAGCGATCGGCTCAAAACTCGTTGAGCTTTTCCCTAATTTAACAAAAGAAGGGGTCGTTGACCGGCTTAACCAGGTTCTGCAAAGCGGAACCAAGGCAAAGCTGCGTCTTCTTCATCGTCAGCTGGATGGTACCAACCGTTTCCAGAAGCGACGCCTGACTCCTCTCTTCGATGAGGAGCAGATTGTCGGTGTTGTTGTCATTGTTGAAGATATTACAGAGTTTAAGAGGTTGCTGGACCAGACGATTCAGAGCGAGAAGCTTGCCGAGGTAGGCCGTCTTACGGCCGGTATCGCCCACGAGATCAACAATCCTCTCGCAATGGTGGCTTATGCAACCGAACTTTTGAAACGCGAAAAACCACTTTCGAGTTTTCAGGAGGAAATGCTTGAAAAGATCGAGATGGAAGTTGAACGGCTCAAGAATCTGACCGGAGGCCTGCTTTCTTTCTCCAGTAGCCGTGACACGCAGAATCGCATTGTCAATCTGAATGACCTGATCGACGAAGTCTTGAAGCTGCTTCGTTTTGAGTTGCAACGAAAATCGATCGAGTTCAAAACCGAACTCGGTGAAATCCCCGTGCTGACACTGGATCCGAACAAAATTAAACAAGTGATTATCAATTTGGTGATGAACGCGGCTCATGCGATGCAGGGTCAGGGTAAAATCACTGTGACCACCGACATCAATGAAGCCGGGATGTTTGAACTGCAGGTTAGAGACTCTGGTCCCGGTATCTCACCTGAACTTCAGGAGAAGATCTTTGCTCCTTTCTTTACGACGAAAGCTGAGGGAGAGGGAACCGGGTTAGGACTTTATATCTGTCAGAATATCATTCGTGAAAATGGTGGCACGATTGCCCTGGAGAGCCGGCCGGGAGAAGGCGCTTTGTTTCGTATATGTTTGCCTGTGAGGTGAGCTTTTAATCTGTGCAAGTCTGTTTAATTATTGAGCACAATATAGACGGTTATCCAAGTTCGTTTTTTTAAGTTACTGGAATAAATGATTAAATTGTTTTGGCATGGCAGATGCTATAGTAAGACGGCAGACACGGAACACGATAAAACGCAACAAGTGATCCGGTAAAATAATCAGCACAAACGACGAGACAACGACGTCTCGATATTAGTTGCTAGGCAATGGCGCCTTAAACTTCCACCTTCGGAAGCTTAAGGCGTTTTTTTATTTT
>SBFN01000089.1 GCA_006226895.1 Deltaproteobacteria bacterium
CATGAGGTGAAGACTATGAATCCTGATGAAAAAAGGGTTGCAGAGCGCGTTCATGTTGAACTTCCACTTCAAATTGGACAAGAGCAATCGGTCACTCGCGATATCAGTCGGGCAGGTATTTATTTCTTGTCTGAGGGTTTCTTTGCTAAGGGAAAGATGCTGAAATTTTCACTGTCTTTCGATTACACCTTACCTGGAGAGCCGATCAGGCTGAGTTGTCTGGGGGAGGTTGTGCGGGTTGAACCGCATAACAGGAAATTCGGGGTTGCTGCAAAGATAAAGGACCTCAAGTTTATCCATTAGCACGAGCCTCATTATGTAAGCCCGTTCACTTGTAAACCTATCTTAAGCGCTATGGATGTTTCGACGGCACAAGGCATAAAATCAACAGTTGTCTCTGACTCTGTCTCTGGATTGCCAAGAGACGCACTTCAGGTTCATGCGGGTTTTTCCTGAGAGAGATGATGAGAGAAGTGTTTCAGGGACACGGTTAAATGCCGTCCTCGTTCAGTGGCAACCTTTTTTACATCACCACAAGAAAGCCAATGCAGGTCAGTAACATCAAAGCCCGATGGCCTATTCTGCCGATCCGGTTGAGGGAGTACTGTTTGTTCAACCCGCTCAGGAGATACCAGGAAAAGGCGGTTCCTGCGATCAGGAGAAGGGGCGTGAAAAAGTGCAGAGTGCCGAGCTCAATGTTGAAATAATCAGGTTCCAGCCACTGATCCAGCCCGAGCGAAACGATGACCATCGGCAGGAAGGTTTCTCCACCTTCGATCAGTGCGACGAAGTAGATGGCAAAAAGGCCGGCGAAGGCGAGAGGCAGGTAGGCCTGGCCGCAGACCGTGAAGGTTGCAATCCAGCGGCGACCCTGTGAGCCGATTGAGCTGAGCATGGCGATGATGGCGTAGCCTGCAACCAAAGAGATGGCGAGAAGAACTTCGTTGTGGCTCCAGGGTGTGGAGACGAAGACTTCCGGGGTGCGTCCGGTCAGCCACGGTGTTAACTTGCTGACCAAGACCGCACCGGTCAGAGTGACAGCGAATAGTGCTTCAGAAAAGCGGCGGCGCGGTCGTTGCAAAATGCCGTCCGCTGGATTGCGTAGATCGAAGTGCATGGCATGGTGTGGGCAGTTGCGCACACAGGAGAAGCAGAGCACGCAGTGGTCAGAGGTGTTAATGCCGGTCGGGTGGAGGCCCATCGGGCAGGCTTTCTCCTTGATGCAGTCGTCGACCTTGCAACGGCTCTGACAGACGGTGGCGTTACTGTACATCTCGGTCAACGAAATCTTTGAAACCAGGTTGATGGCACGGCCGAGGGGACAGAGATATTTGCACCATGAGCGCTGCCCGAAGATAAGGTCGGTCACCAGCGTAGCAATCAGCAGGCTGGTAAGCAGCAAGCCGGTCGCCCGCGCCCAGGCAAACATGCCGCTGGCCTGCTCAACCAGAAGGATCATGGTCAGGGCGGCCATGCTCAATGGCGGGCCCCAATTCCTGAGCCATGCAGGCGGTTCTTCAATGCGTTGCTTGTGTTTCGGCAGCAGGTGACTCAGTGCTTCCAGTGGACAACAACTGCACCAGCTCCGGGCGGTGAAGGCTGCACCCAGCAACAGGAGTGGCCACCAGGCAATCCAGACCAACAGGTTCGCCGGGTTCTCGTGCTCCGGGCCCCATAGAGTGAGTGCTATCAGGGTCAACAAAAGTGGCACGCTGAGCCAACGCAAAATTCCAGGAAATGACGGTCGACGAACCAGACGGTCAACGGCTGGGTGGTTGAGCAGGTTGATACGCCCGACAGCGTTGATCTGGCCTTGCAGAAAGATCTGTTCTGCCCCTATTTCAAGTCCGTCACAAACCGCCACAGCACGGCTCAAAACCTGGTAAAGCTCGCTGCCGTTGAGTGGCCAGTCGTGATCGACCAGCATGTTCTGGGCTTCTTGCGAAAGTCGGCGGACCCGCTTGCGGTGTTTGCGGTTAAGATCACGTAGCAGGCGGCGAGCGATCACCGGAATATCCTTTTTGCGCTCGCGTAACGGGGTCAGGAGAACCGTTTCACTGCTAAGGCAGGAGACCAACTCCCGCTCAAATCGTCCTGCCGCGACTTCTCCCTCAAGGGGGATGCTGCTGGTGGCCAGCAAGCGGACTCGGCCGTGGCGCTGTTGCTGCTCACCGCGCCGGCAATACGTTCCGCTTTGTAAAAAGGCGGTCAGCATCTTCTGCACCGGCTGCGCCAGGCTGTCGATGTTGCGCAGAATCAGGTCGCCGCCTTCGGCGAGTTCCAGCATGCCGCGCCGGGTGCCACGGGCGTAGATGGTACTGTCCGGCTCATGGCCAAAGAGGGCTGACTCCTGGGCGATTTTTAAAACCAGGCCATCATCGACAGATTTTTCAGTAGGGCTATGATCACGTAGAACAGGTGGTGGCGTGGCGCAATCCAGAAAGAGCACCGGGCGGCTGGCATCGTCCTGGTGAAAATGAATCAGCCTGGCGACAAGATCTTTCCAGGTGCCGCGTTCACCCAGTATCAGCACGTGGCGATCGTTTTTGCCCAACTGCTCAAGGCGCCGATTGAGGAGGCGCACGCCGGGAGAGCTGCCGGGAAATGATTCGAACTCCGGAAGAAGTTGCCAGCCGATCAGGTTGGTGAGGATCTCACGATTTTCTCGTTCGTCCTGTTGGTGTCGAACCGCCCAGTTGCCAAGTTGACGGGCAAGCTTGACGCAGAGGTTGGCATGAATCTCGGGGCAGTGGCGCAGCATCGCATCAAAAGCGTCCTGCTTCAGCTGCATGGCCTGTACTGGCGTGCGAGCTATAACATCAGCGGTGCGCAGCTCACCGGTCAGCAATGCCCGTTCACCAAAAGTATCGCCAGGGGTGAGCTCCGCAAGCGAGTGCTGCTTGCCGTTCTCCTCTTTCAGAATCACAGCCACCTGCCCCGAGAGGATGAAATAGAGCGCTTCGGTTGCGTCACCCTGGTGCAGGATGACGTCGCCTTGCTCATGTTCTACAAGACAGAGGTGCTCGCGCAATGCTTGAAGACGCCGGTCGTCGATACCATCGAGGACCTGGATTGTGCGTAGCTGGTCGAGACTGCAGATCGGGCTTTGGCTCTTGTCAGGAATCATGATGGCTCTTTGAGCAAGAAGAGTGCCGCGCGCAGGTTGTCCGGAAGGGCAGATGAATGCCGTAGTCGTGGATTTGTCATGGCGGATTGGCGGACAAGACGATGCTTGTTGTTGGACAAAATGATACAAAGATGGTCGCGCGTTTCATGTCTCTGGGCCATGACGAGAGAAGTCCCTTGATCCACAATGATCATGGCGTTATTGTGAGCATTCATTATATTTATTGTTATGTTATCGGTGTGCAGACACCGCATCATTTCGCGAGGCCCTACTTCCCATGTCATCTCAAATAAGTTCTGGCCAGACCCTGCATGAGGTCTTCGGCTACAGTGAATTCCGGCCCCAGCAGGGCGAGATTGTCGAAGCTCTGATCGCCGGTCAGGATGCTTTTGTCCTGATGCCGACCGG
>SBFN01000145.1 GCA_006226895.1 Deltaproteobacteria bacterium
ATGCAGCGCCCGGGATAGATTTTCAGACAGGCTTCAATACAATCGGCGTTGGTCGAATCGATCATGATCGGAATCTTCAGCGATTCGGCGTGGATCTTGACCAGGCGGGTCAGATCGGCAAGCTCATCACGGCCGACATAAGCAGCGCAGAGATCAAGGACCTGAGCCCCTTTGACTTCCTGATCCAGACCGATACGCAGGCAGCCATCAAAGTCATCGGCCAGCAGGCACTCGCGGAACTTCTTCGAGCCGTTCGGGTTGGAGCGTTCACCGATCAGTAACGGCGGGATCTCCTGGGCGATTTCAGTGGCCTGGTAGAGACTCGAGATTGAAGGTTTCATGCCGTCACCTCCCGTTTCGCCGGAGACAATCCGGAACAAGCCTCAGCAAGTTGGCGAATGTGTTCAGGAGTGGTGCCGCAACAGCCACCGACAATACTGACCCCATCCTTCTCGACGAACTGACTCATGTGATGGACAAAATCTTCAGGCTGCATCGGGTAATGGGTTTTGCCATCGACGACTTCCGGCAGGCCCTGGTTCGGCATGCAGGAGATCCGCTGCGGCCAGTTATGGCTTAAGTAACGGATGTGCGAGGCCATGTCACTCGGTCCGGTGGCGCAATTAAGACCGAGAGAGAAGATCGGGAAAGGCTCTAGTGTCGCACAGATCGCAGCGATGTCACTGCCAACCAACATGGTCCCCTGCTGTTCCATGGTCACAGAAACCAATACAGGCAGTTCGCGGTCAAGCTCTTCAAGAACCTCAAAGCAGGCCACCAGGGCGACCTTGACCTGCAACAGGTCCTGACAGGTTTCAATGGCCAAAGCATCAATCCCGGCGTCCACCAGGGCCCTGATCTGTTCGCCGAGTGTTGCCGCTAAATCCTCTACGGATATATGGCTCAGAGACGGCAGCTTGGTGGTCGGCCCAACAGAACCGGCGACGTAGCAGCCTGTTCGCTCACCGATCGCCTTCCGGGCATTGGCAACCGCAGCACGGTTGATCTCAACGGCTCTGTCTGCCAGATCATACTCGGCCAGAACAATGGCGCTCGCACCGAAGGTGTTGGTCTCAATCACCCTCGCCCCGGCATCCAGAAAAGATTCATGCAGTGCAATAATCGTTTCCGGCGAGGTAATGTTCAACAGTTCGTTACAACCTTCACATCCCTGCCATGCGGTATCCGGTATCGTCATTTCCTGCAGGTTGGTGCCGCAGGCACCGTCGAACAGCAGGAGTTTTTCTTCAACAAAACTCATAATAACAACCTTTCATTGCTTAACGACTTTGAAATATTAGCTTTTTTAGCGAATTTTACAACTGGCGAAAAGCAGATAAGGACCAAGCTAGATCAGCAGGGATGAAGGGGATGAAGAAGGTGATAAACGCTTTTAAAACTATTCAATAAAATGTTTTGGTAGGACTCAAGAATCACAACTTCTCTTTACGCGCATTATCAGCCGCGCAGGAAATACAGACAGCGGCCGTTTCATAAAGGCCATTCTCTGGATTAAGTATAGACGCCGGACGCAAATGCAGGGAGCAGGTCACCCGATAGCAGAGGTCGCAGGTATTGCTCTCGGTCTCGTCAGATTTATAATCACAAATGTGACAAATCCAGGGGGATCTTTCCATATCGTTGCTGCAGCCCATACTTTCTCTCAAGGTAAGTTTTTAATACTGAAACTGTCGAGTATTATGCCTTTGCCTGGAGACAAAGGCAAGGGACCGAGCAGCAAAAAAAGGCCTCGTCGTTGATGACTGGACCTTTGGATTTTGTTTCATATTGAGGGAGCCACTGGTTACCTGAAAAGCTGCCTCAGCAGCCGTCATTCGGCCAAGCCAACAGCAACGTTGCTTGATGTTTTCGATGCATCTATCATTTTTCCCGCCTGCAGGGAAACCCAACCGAGCAGCAGCAACATAACAATGACAGGCAAGACGTTCCACAAAAGGTGATGAAGAATTTTATCTCGGGCGTGAGCATAGAGACCTGGACTTATGGGATTAAATTTATATCTGTTGAGGCTCATGATCTTGTCTCCCGTCAGCAAATTGGGCTTAAATTACCATGATCCTGAACAGTTACAGTGCATAAGAAGTGCCAAAGAGGCTCTCGTTTGGTGAAGAAACCCGTAACCCATTGAAAACATAACAGTAAACGTCTTAATTAACTTACTGGCCCTACCCTTAAGCAGACCCGCAAGACGGTACAACATGTTGAAATTTAACAACAATTACTTGGGAAAAGACCATTTAACAACAGTGTGCGAAACATGGCTCATCTCTTGACCAACAGGCAAGAACAGGTATTATTCTTCATAGTTTTGCTGGTATCCACAAATTCACAATCACTTTTTGCAAAAGGACCGCCCCATGTTAATTCACTCTTTCAACCCACCGGTTCGGACCCTAATGGGCCCGGGCCCTTCCGATGTCCCTCCGCGGGTTCTTGAGGCCCTTTCCCGGCCGACGATCGGTCATCTTGATCCGGCCTTTGTCACCATGATGGATGAAGTAAAAGAGCTTCTTCAGTACGCCTTTCAAACAGACAATGCCCTGACCATGCCTGTCTCGGCGCCCGGGTCGGCTGGCATGGAGACCTGTTTTGCCAACCTGGTGGAACCCGGTGACAAGGTCGTTGTCTGTCAGAACGGGGTCTTTGGCGGTCGCATGAAGGAGAATATTGAGCGCTGTGGTGGCATAGCGGTGGTTGTAGAAGACCCCTGGGGAGAAGCGATCAATGCGGACAAGCTGGAAGAGACGCTGAAAGTCCACAAAGATGCCAGGATCGTTGCCATGGTCCACGCCGAGACTTCAACCGGCGCACAGTCCGATGTGGCTAAACTGGTCAAGCTGGCCCACGCCCACGATTGCCTGACCATCGTGGACGCCGTCACCTCACTCGGTGGCACACCCGTTAAGGTGGACGAATGGGAAATCGATGCGATCTATTCCGGGTCACAGAAATGCCTCTCCTGTACCCCCGGCCTTTCTCCGGTCAGTTTCAATAAGCGCGCTCTTGAAAAAGTCCGCAATCGCAAGAGCAAGGTGCAGAGCTGGTTTCTCGATCTGAACCTGGTGATGGGCTATTGGGGAGAAGGTGCCAAACGAGCCTATCACCACACAGCACCGATCAACGCTCTTTATTCTTTACACGAAGCACTGTTGATTTTAAGAGAGGAAGGCCTCGACGGAGCCTGGGACCGCCATTACAAGAACCACCTCGCACTCAGAGCAGGACTGGAGGCAATGGGGCTGTTATTCGTCGTCAACAAAGCGGACCGCCTGCCGCAGCTCAATGCAGTCACCATCCCCGACGGGGTTGACGACGCCAAGGTACGCAGCAGGCTGCTCAAAGAGTACAACCTGGAGATAGGAGCTGGTCTGGGTGCACTGGCCGGCAAGGTGTGGCGAATCGGCCTGATGGGTCATTCCAGCCGGGCCGAAAATATCCTGCTCTGCATCGGCGCACTGGAATCAGTACTCGGGGACATGGGCGCCAATATCATGCGTGGGGTGGCTTTGCC
>SBFN01000071.1 GCA_006226895.1 Deltaproteobacteria bacterium
TTGCGCCCCCTGCCGTCGCCTTACTCTTTTTGCTCGCACAAAATGAGTAAGCAGAAAAATGCGCCCCAATGCCTTGCCCGCTACGCGGGGACCCGATGTCGAAAAGATGAACGTCGGCAGTGCGAAAACTCGGCTAGCGCCTCAAACAGTTCGCCCTGCTGATCGCCGTTAATCCATTCGTCATCGGCTGCGGCAACAGGGGAGGGAGAACCAAAAGTTCAGACAACGTCAAAAGCTAAAAACATAACAAGCAGCGCAACAGATTAACGCTCTGTTGTTCTGAGATTACCGAAAAAAACATAGCACACTTAACTAGTCAGACAGATAAAAACAAACCCCACATCAATTCAATATGGGGTTTGTCAAAAATCTGAGTCCACCTCGCTACAATGAGGTGGACTTTTTATTGTCCAGTGTAAATTGTTATTCAGGGCCGGGGGCAGAACCCTCCCAGGCGACCGTACAGTTACTGCCGTCTTTCTTGGCGGCGTAAAGAGCGCGATCTGCAAGATTAAGAAGCTCGTATATGTTTTTGCTGTCTCCGGGGAATTCCGTGACTCCGAAAGAGACAGTCACCTTGAAGTCCTGATCCGCGTGGATGTGGGCAGAGAAATCCTCTTCGAGGATATGTTTGCGCAACTTTTCCGCCGCCGCAACGGCGCCTTCCTTGCTGGTTTTGGGCAACATGATAGTGAACTGGTCGTTACCAAAACGACTGACCAGGTCAATGCCGCGAGTGTTCTTCAAAAGCGCCTGGCCGACCTGCCTGAGCAGGGCGTCGGAGTGGATGTTGCCGAGCGTTGATTTATGCTTTTTGAAATCATCGATGTCACACATGATGACAGAGAAGATCGAACTGAAGCGACGCACCTGGGCGACTTCACGTTTGAGGATCTCCTGGAAATGCCTGCGATTGGAGAGACCGGTCAGCTCGTCTGTATTGCTCAGGTCCCGGCTCTTCTCCTGGAGTTGGGCATTGTCAACGGCTATCGCTGTCTGGTTGGCTATCGCCTGTACCAGGCGTTGCTCTGATGCTGAGAAGCCTTCCTTCAATTTTTTGTGCAGGTTGATGGCTCCAACTAGCCGACCCTTGATCACCAGGGGTACGGAAATCATCGAACCACGGGTGGCAATCAGTCCATGGTAGCTGAGATTTCGGTTATCCTCATCGATGTTCTTGACGTAAATCATGCGTTGACTTTGAGCTGCTTCTCCAGTGATCCCTTGGCTGAACGTGAAACGTACCTTACTTAGAACACCCGTCTCAAGACCTGCCGTGCGTACAACTTCAAGGACACTTTCACCGGGGTTGTGAATCAGCAGTACGATATGGTCACAAGAGAGAGTTTCATTGAGAACCTGTAGAATGCGATCGAACATAACGCTTAGTTCAATTGATGCTGTCATCGCCTGGTTCAGTTGGTAGAGGGCGTTCGATTCGCGTTGAAGAATGCTGAACTCTTCGTTGACTTTGTCGCGCTCAGCTTGCTGCTTTTCCAGTGCCAGCTGCGTCTTCTGTTTTTCCTGAGCAATGGCGGCGGCAATGTCCTTGCTGGCGCGATCCTGGTAGGAGCTTTCAAGGTCGGCCGCCATCTTATTAAAGGACGTCGCGATCTGCCCTAACTCATCATCACCGACATCGATAATCCGGTAGGACAGATCGCCGCGACTGATTGCCTCGGTCGCGTTGCACAGTTCGTTAGCCGGCTTTGTGATCTGGCTGATTCTTCTAAAGTAAAAAATAGTGCCGAGGATGATGACTGCACTCATTGCCAGAATCATTCGCAAGATGGTTTTTGACTGCATCTCGGTCGTTGATTTCAGGGAGGCTTCGAGGGAAAGTATGATCCTGTCACTTCTGCCCAGAGGGATCATGGCGAAGAGATGGCGTTCCGGATCCGTGCCAATTTCGTGATCGAAGAAAAGGGATTGACCGCTACCAATCAGGTTGACCTGGGTCGGCGTCAGGGTGATGTCGGTGAACTCAGGATCACTTTTAACAATGGTTTTGCCATCAGGAGTCAACAATGCTGCGGAGACGTTAAGGGCAGACGTTACACTCCTCAAGAAAGTTTCACCCATGGCAGTCTGCAGCAGGAGAATTCTGTTCAGCTCTTTACCGGTGTAGATTGGTGTCGCAACCATGAGAACAGGGACTCCACCGAACTCATTGCTGTAGCGAAAGCGAGGCTGGCCGCTTCGGCGCACCTGGTCGAAGAGTGAGACAAGGCTTTCTTGTTGAATGAGCCCACGGATGTCGGCAGGGTAAAAGGTGGTTGTGATGTTGGACTTTTCAAGGGTGCTGAAAAGGCGGTCCTGCAAAATGCTGAATTCGGCTTCATCGTGAAATGTTTCGGAATGAGACTGGAACAGCTGCATGATAACAGCATAGGTCTGCAGGATGATCTCATGCTTCTTGAACTCCCGGTAGAGCACTTCCTTGGTGGCGGCCAGACGTTCGTCGGCGCTATTTTGAAATGAATGCTCTGCCAGGTGAATGGCCCCAAAAATTCCCGCAACAGTTAAGGCAACGATAAGGAACAGGAATGGTACAAAGACTTTTCTGCGCAGGGAACGAAAGCGCCTTGACTGCTCTGAAGCTGTGGAAGGAGAGGCTGCTTTCATAGGGCTCTTTGATTATTGAAGAAGTTGCTCGTCGTTGAATAGCTCAATAAAGGATGTAGCGACTTCAGGATCAAACTGAGTGCCGGAATGGTCGCGTATTTCCTGTATGGCAATCTCGTGAGAGAGAGCTTTACGGTAGGGTCTGTCAGATGTCATGGCGTCGTAGGTGTCACAGACAGCCAGGATCTTTCCCTCCAGCCGCCAGTTATCACCAGCCAGGCCATTCGGGTAACCGTTACCATCATAGCGTTCGTGGTGCTGCTCAATAATCTCGCGGACTGTGCCAAGGAAGTGGATCGGCTCAAGTATACGCACACCGATAGAGGGATGCAGCTTGAGAACGTCGATGTCCGCAGGGGTCAACTTCTCCTTCTTGTGGAGCAGGTTGACATCGATGCCTATTTTGCCAATGTCGTGCAGGATCGCAGCTTGCTCGAGTTGCTTGAGTGCATCGCCTTCTAACCCCATCTTCTTCGCCAAAGAGACACTGAAGCGTGTTACGCGCTCGGAATGACCACGAGTGTAAGCGTCACTTGCCTCGATGGCGGAAACGAGCGCCTGAACTGTGTTGAGGTATGTCGTCTCCTGCTCTTCGTAGAGGCGGGCGTTGCGGATGGCGATACTGGCCTGGGCTGCAATGGTCGAGAGAAGTTCGAGGTCAGAACTGTTGAATTCTGTGCCATCAACCGGGTTGGCGATGGTGATCGTGCCGATGACCTTCTCTTTATCATTTAATGGCGCGCAAAGAACGGACTCTCGGATAAAGCCAAGCCGGCTCATCTTGCTGAACTCACGGGTTTTGTCAATATCTTCTACTAACTTGGGCTCATTGTTGTTTATGACCCAATAGGAGACACCACCAGGTTTCAGGGGGACCTCATGCTGACGATCGAACTCATCACTGATGCCTGCTCCGCCACTAACGACCAGGTTGCCGGTTTTCTCGTTCAACATGAGAATGTAGCCAACCTGGGCTTTCATGGTCTCCATGCTCTTCTGGCTGAGAAGGTTCAGGAGCTTGCCGAGATCCATGGTGGCGTTAAGGGCCAAACCCATTTTGTAAAGCGCCTGTAAACGGTCTACAGCCTGGGTTAGGCCAATATTCTTCTCTTCGAGTTCGCTGGCGAGGTCGGCAATCTTGTAGTTTGCTTCCTCGATCTCCTCGATACGTTCCTCGAGGTTGATGTTGAGGTACTCAATCTCCTTGAGGCGATCCTCAAGGGTCATGTTCATCGCATGGATTTCTTCGTTGTGAGCCAGTTTCTCATGGTTTACAGCAAGTTCTCGCTCATTTTTGACTGTGCTTTCTACCAGCTCCCTCAAACGCTGCACCATGTAGTTGAACTTGGATGAGAGTAGCGTCATTTCGTCAGAACTGCTGACGAAAGTGTGTGCCTGTTCGAAGTCTCCCCGCTCAACACGGTCCATGGCGGTGACCAGCTTGCGGATCGGGGCGTCAACGTAGATTAGCAGAAATGCGGTAATGGTCAGAACCAGGATGACCAACATGACACCGGAGGCGACCATGGTTGCGTTTCGTCCGCTGCTCTGCATATTGGACAAAGCGCTCAGGGAGAGTTGCAGGTTGAGAATGCCAAGAACCTTGACGTTCTCGTCGTGGCATCCATAGCACTCCTGTGCATTATAGATAGGGACTAAGGAGTTGTAGTGGGCATGGTCGGAGAGTGTGTTTTCGTAAGAGAAGTTACCTGTTCGGTAGGCCATCAGTTCCGAGGTTGAAACCAGCTCACCTATCTCTTCCGGCTGGGCGGCCATCAGGATGCGCCCCGATTCATCAAAGATCCGTACGCTGTCTATGGCCGGCTCGTTGTTGATTTTTTCGAGAATGTGGGCAACCCGGTCGTTCTTGCCGTTGGCCATGTCCGTAATGATACTGTTGCGGATTGTTTCTGTCAGCATGCGGCCGTGTTCTGTCGCCAGTTTGCTGAGCATGGCTTTCTGCGTTTGCAGGTTGTACCAAGTCGTCAGACCAATGGCGACCATCAGAATGACACAGCACAAACCGAGGAATTTTATCTTAAGAGAGTTCATTGAGTGAATTATTTGCCGTCTGCCTTCGTACTAACTTCTAAATCAAATACGTCATAACGCCAATGGGCCGTTATTTGACGTTGTTATACACAGTGAGACATCTGTTAAAATGACAGTCAAAAACGTCTTAACTTGACTCTATTCTCACATCCCTATACGCTTGCTTGGTTTGCCACATCTGCAAATCATCATTTCTGCGCTGTGACTGGGCTCGCGGGCCTTAAATGATGTTTTCTTTTGTGCAATAAGCAGACCATAATTCTTGATTAAGGATGTTATCTTTTTCTCATGTTGCCTGAAGCTCTTATCGTTGTTCTCGGTGTTGTTTTGATCGTGGAAGGGATGCCGTGGTTTCTTTCTCCGCGGGGAACCAAGCGCATGCTGAGTGAACTTTCCCAGTTGAACGATAACGCTCTGCGTGTTGTCGGCCTGGTTTTTATGCTGGCCGGTCTGTTACTTGTCTACTTTGTTAAGGGCTAATCAATCTATGTGTATAAGTATATTGGTTCGAGCGTCAAGAGTCTATGCATCTGAGTGAGTACGATTTTGAGCTTCCGCAACATTTGATAGCTCAGAACCCTCTCGGCGATCGTTCTGCTTCGCGACTTTTGTCCATGGACAGGTCCTCTAAGCAAATTGGTCACCATCGTTTCACTGATCTCCCTGAACTCTTGCGCGATGGTGATCTCCTGGTTCGTAACGAAACCCGGGTGATACCGGCTCGATTGCTGGGTAAGAAAGAAAGTGGGGGGCAGGTCGAGCTCTTGCTGGTGAAACAGTGCGATCCTGTGCAGAACGTATGGCGCTGCATGACACGCAGTTCTAAGCCGGTCCGGGTTGGCGCCAGGCTTGATTTCTCTGCGGGTGTGTATGGCGAAGTCGTTGAAGCTATTGAAGACGGTCACCGCCTGGTCCGTTTCACCGCTCCCGACAATTTCCTTGAAACGCTTGAACGTGTCGGTCATATGCCGTTGCCTCCCTATATCCGCCGCGAGGATCATGAACAGGACAAAGACCGTTATCAGACTGTGTTTGCAAACAAACCGGGAGCCATCGCCGCGCCGACGGCAGGTCTGCATTTTACGGAAGAGATTTTCAGCGCTCTTGCCACTCGCAATATAGATGTCTGCAGCATCACGCTTCATGTTGGCCCGGGAACTTTTCTGCCGGTTCGCACAGAGAAACTGGATGACCATCGCATGCATTCGGAGGCCTACGAAGTAACAGAAGAGGCCGCGCAGCAAATTAACAGGGCCCGTGCAGAAGGGCGCCGCATTATTGCCTTGGGTACCACTGTGACGAGAACACTGGAGCACGCGGTCGATGATAACGGTTTGTTACAGGCTGGGCAGGGTGAAACGGCCCTCTTTATCAGACCAGGTTTTCAGTTCCGCCTGGTCGATGCACTGATAACCAACTTTCATCTACCCAAGTCGACGCTGCTGGTACTGGTGTCTGCTTTTGCCGGCAAGGACTTTATTCTCAAGGCTTATCGGGAAGCTGTCGAACAAGAGTACCGATTCTTCAGCTATGGCGATTGCATGTTGATTGAATAGTTTAAGACGTGGAACGAGGTGCGGGGTACGGGGAAAGTGTAATTTGTCTCGGACCTATAACCCAAACAAAGTGAATACGTCTTTGCACTGAAATAGTAAAAGCTCAAATCAAAAGACCAACGCAAAGACGCTAAGAAAAGCCAGGAAAGACACAAAGGGTGGCTCTTCTCACTTTTTGACGTGGTTTTCTTTGCGGGCTTTCTCTTCTCCTTCGCGCCTTTGCGTTAAAGACTTACAACCTATTGTTTGGGTTATGAATCTGATACTTTTTAAAAATGGATTAACATTTAGAAATTGATGAATTCTTTAAATAGAGATTTACATAAAGGGCCGATGACTTTTGACCTTCTGAAGGAGTGTTCAGAGACCCGGGCTCGCCGCGGTACTATCCATACGCGCAGAGGCGCTATTGAAACACCGGCCTTCATGCCGGTGGGGACTCAAGGTACGGTCAAAGGGATGCTGCCCGAGCAGCTTAAGGAGATCGGTTCGCAGATTATCCTGGGCAATACCTATCACCTCTACCTGCGTCCCGGTCATGAACGGATGGCGCGCTTCGGTGGTCTGCATAAATTCATGAACTGGGATCGGCCGATTCTCACCGACAGCGGTGGCTTTCAGGTTTTCAGCTTGGGAGACCTTCGTAAAATAGATGAAGAGGGGGTTCGCTTCCAGTCCCATCTTGACGGCAGCAAGCACATCCTGACACCCGAGCTCTCGATTGCCATTCAGGAAGCTCTCGGTTCAGATATCATGATGGTCTTCGATGAGTGTATTCCGCACCCGTCGACGCGCGATTATATAAGTGATTCGACAGCCCGCTCAACGCGCTGGGCTGCTCGCTGTAAAGCCGCTCGTACTGATGAGAGTGCTGCTCTCTTCGGTATCGTTCAGGGTGGGATGGAAGAGGCTCTGCGGCAGAAGAGTGTTGAAGGGCTGCTTGAAATCGGTTTTGATGGCTACGCCCTTGGCGGGCTTTCCGTTGGTGAACCTGCAGAAGTCATGTACCAGGTCATGGATTGGTCATTGCCTTTGCTGCCCAAAGATCATCCTCGCTACGTGATGGGAGTCGGTACTCCGGAAAATCTTGTTGAAGCCGTTTCCCGTGGCGCTGACATGTTCGATTGTGTCATGCCGACACGGAATGCCCGCAACGGTGTTCTCTTTACCAGCTTCGGTAAAATCAGCATCAAGCAGGCCCGTTTTATCGAGGATGAAATGCCGATCGACCCGGAATGCTCCTGCTATGTCTGTCGCAACTATAGTCGTGCTTATTTACGTCATTTGTATCAAAGTAACGAAATCCTTTCATCGGTATTGAATACTACCCACAATCTGTATTACTATCTGCACCTCATGAAGAGGATGAGAGATGCCATCAGTGAAGGCACCTTCAAAATATTTCGTGAAGATTTTTATCGAAAACGTATGCCAACCGGTGAAGCTTAAGGCTTGCACCGGTTCAGTATGATTACTTGTTAAAAATATAACTAACTAATATCAGGAGGAAAAACATGTTCGCAACAAACGCATATGCGATGGCTGGTGGCGCAGAACAACAAGCTGGAGGGTCCGGTATGGAAGGGATTGTGATGCTGGTTATCATGTTCGCAATCTTTTACCTGTTGCTGATCCGTCCACAACAGAAGCGCGCCAAGCAGCACAAAGAGCTGGTACAAAGTTTGAAAGCCGGCGATCAGGTTGTTTCCGCCGGCGGAATTCACGGTAAAGTCGTGGCTGTTCAGGAAGATGTTGTGACCCTTGAAGTGGCCAGCAATGTTCGTATTAAAATCAACCGCAGCTCTGTCGTTGGCACCAAGACAGATAGCCTGGAAGAATAGCTGTCAACTCATAAAGCGTATGTCTGAGGGATCGAATTCCGCTATTTTCGGATCGGATCGTTCGCCAGACACTCTAATAAGTCGTATGGCGGTCTGCCTTTCGCGGACCGGTTGAAAGGAGATGCAACAGAATGTCCAATAGCCTCAAGATTCGGACCGGCCTGGTTCTGGGCTGCCTCATCCTGGCCCTTGTCTCGCTCGGACCGACGCTCTTCGGCAGTAATTTGCCGGACTGGTGGCGCAAGGCCTTTGACCCGATTCACCTCGGTCTTGACCTGCAAGGTGGCATGCACCTGGTTCTCGGTGTTGATGCAGACAAAGCGGTTGAAAGTCGTCTCGATACGATCGTTGATCAGTCGGAAGACCTGTTGCGTGAAAAGGACGTGATCTTCAAGAGGATCGATCGATCGTCCGGAGAGCGCATCATTGTCACCGTTTATGATGAAGAATCTGGTGTGCAGGCCGATGCGATCATGGCCGAAAACTTCCCGAACCTCGAAGCGATGACGCTGACGGCCGAAGGGGCATATATCCAGAAGAATTATCGTTTGAGCGATAATGAGATCGAGACGGTTCGCGAGTACGCTGTTCGCCAGGCCCTTGAAACGCTGCGCAATCGTGTTGACCAGTTTGGTGTGAGTGAGCCAACCCTGCAACGCCAGGAAGGCAATCGCATCCTGATTCAGTTGCCTGGCGTCAAGGACCCTCAACGCGCCATCGATCTGCTCGGTAAAACGGCGCGTCTTGAATTCAAGATGGTTATGGAGGATGCCAACCCGCAGGACGCTATTGAGGGTAACCTGCCTGCCGGTGGCCAACTCCTTTATGAGCGCCGGGTTGATCCTCGCTCTGGAGCGGTGTCAGAGAGCCCTCTCGTCGTCGAGGACAAAACGATTCTGACAGGTGATCTTCTCTCCAATGCCCAGGTTCGTATCGACACCCGCTTCAACGATCCTTATGTTGCCATCGACTTTAACTCGGTTGGCGCGAAACGCTTTGATCAGATTACCGGTGCCAATGTCGGCAAACGCATGGCGATCGTCCTTGACGACACGGTTTATTCCGCGCCTGTTATCCGCGAGCGGATTTCCGGTGGCAGCGCTCAGGTCAGCGGCAGCTTCACCGAGCAGGAAGCCACGGACCTGGCGATCGTTCTGCGCGCTGGCTCGCTTCCTGCGCCGGTTAATATCCTTGAAAACCGCACCGTCGGACCGTCTTTGGGGCAGGATTCAATCGACCAGGGGATGCGTTCGGTTCTGATCGGTTTCGTGCTGGTCGTCATCGCCATGTTGATTTATTACAAATTCTCAGGTCTCGTAGCCAACACTGTGCTGATGTTGAATCTTGTGTTCATCATGGCCATGCTGTCGATCTTTGGTGCAACCCTGACGCTGCCCGGTATCGCTGGTATCGTTCTGACAGTCGGTATGGCGGTTGATGCCAACGTCCTTATTTTCGAGCGAGCGCATTCGGGAGGAGCTGCGTCTGGGAAGGACACCCCGTGCAGCTCTGGAAGCCGGTTTCGAAAAAGCGAAGCTGACGATTATAGATGCTAATGTAACAACTCTGATTGCTGCTCTGGTTCTGTTCCAGTTTGGCACCGGTCCGGTTAAAGGTTTTGCCGTCACTCTATCGGTCGGCATCATTTCGTCACTCTTTACCGCAGTTGTGGTTTCGCGACTGATTTTCGATCTTTACCTGTCGCGCGGTAAAGTTGATCGCCTGAGTATCTAGGAGCTCTCAATGCAGATTATCAAGCATGATATAAATATCAATTT
>SBFN01000052.1 GCA_006226895.1 Deltaproteobacteria bacterium
TTGCAGCAGGGGAGCTGAACATTTCCTGCCCGAACGTTAAGCAGGGGGGCATTGTCTTCGGTACCGATCCTAAGGCGGCCAGCGAGGTGGTTGCCCTGGTTCGAAAGAATCTGCAAAAACCCTTGATCGTCAAGTTGACCCCTAATGTGACCGATATCACCGTTGTTGCCCGCGCGGTCGAAGAGGCCGGTGCTGATGCTATCGCCTGTATCAACACCCTCACCGGAATGTCGGTTGATGTGAATACACGCAAACCCCGTATCGCCAATATGACCGGTGGCCTCTCCGGCCCTGCCATCAGACCCGTTGCTGTGCGTATGGTCCACCAGGTCGTGCAGACTGTTTCGGTTCCGGTCATAGGTATCGGCGGCATCGTTAAGGCCATGGACGCCCTCGAGTTCCTGATCGTCGGAGCCAAAGCGGTTCAGGTGGGTACCGCCAATTTTGTCGACCCGGCTGCAATGATCTCGGTTATTGAGGGTATCGAAGATTTCCTGGTCGCAGAGGGTATTGATGACATTCATGATTTGATTGGCAGCCTCCGTTTATAGCCGCAGGCTATAAACGACAGCTATAAGCTGTAAGCTTTAGGGCTGTAAGGTAAACTACAATAAAAGAAAAGCTTTTTTAACAGGGATGAAGAGGATGAACAGGATATAAGCTCAAGAGAAAAAGGGTTTAGGCTTTTAGTTTTTCCTATCCTTTTTATCCCTGTAAATTTGCTTGCAGCTTACAGCTATCGGGAACCGATCCATGGAAGTCATCACCACCCACATCAACGCCGATTTTGATTGTCTTGGCTCGATGATCGCTGCCAAGCGGCTTTATCCCGATGCTGTGATGGTGTTTCCCGGTGGCCAGGAACGCAGTCTGCGTGAATTCTTTCTGCGCAGCGTTCAGTATGTCTTCGGCTTCAAGCGTGCCCGTGACATCGATCTTGAAGAAGTTACACGCCTGATTCTGGTTGATGTTCGTAATGCGTCCCGCATCGGCCCCTTTGGAGTTATTGCCAAACGCCCCGGGGTCGATATTCATATTTATGACCACCATCCTGCCAAAGAGCACGACCTGAAAGGTTCCCTCGAATATGTCGAGCTCGTTGGCTCGACGGTGACGGTGTTCAGCCACCTATTTATGGAGCAAGGGGTTGAGCTCACGTCCGACGAAGCAACCATGATGATGCTCGGCCTCTACGAGGACACCGGCAGCCTGACCTTCCACACGACAACCGCTAAAGATTACCAGGCCGCAGCCTATCTGCTCTCCCAGGGAGCCAAGCTCAATACTGTCGCTGACTTGATCGTGCAGGAGATGACCCCCGATCAGGTTCACCTGCTTAATGACCTGCTCGCCAGTAAAAGTATCCTCAATGTCCACGGCATCAACGTCGCCATCGCCCATGCTTCGATCGATTACTTCGTTGGTGACATCGCGACCCTGGCCCACAAGCTCAAAGACATGGAGAACCTCGATGTCCTCTTTGTGGTTGTGCGCATGGAGAGCCGGGTGTTCATTGTCGCGCGCTCCCGCATCGAAGACGTCCATGTCGGCAATATCCTGACCGATCTCGGTGGGGGCGGCCATGCCTCAGCGGCGTCCTGCTCTGTGCGCGACCTCACTTTGCTGCAAGTCCTGGAGCAGCTACCGAAGCTTTTGCAGCTGCATATCAAGCCGCAATGGCAGGCCCGTCACCTGATGTCGACACCTGTTAAATCGGTGGTTGCCGACCATTCGGTTGCCGAAGCCCATCAGATCCTGTCCCGCTATAACATCAATGCCATTCCTGTTCTGAGCAAGGACGAGGTCGTCGGTATCATCTCACGGCAACTTGTCGACAAGGCCGTTTATCATGGCCTGCAGGAACAACCGGTCAGTGAAATCATGACCAGCGATTTCCAGCAGGTTTCACCTCAGACTCCCGTTGCCGCTTTGAAGATGCTCTTTGTTGAAAGTAACCAACGTTTCGCACCTGTTGTCGAGGAGGGCCGACTGATGGGGGCGATCACCCGTACTGACCTGTTGCGGCATCTTGCCAGCAGTGTCGGTACTCCGCCGCGCTCCGGAGAAACCAACCTGGTCAACCGTGGTGGTAGAAGCTATCGTGCCGGTCAGATTCAGCGGTTGATCCGTAATCGCTTGCCGAAGCGCATTCAGGATCTGCTTACGCAGCTTGGTCAGGTTGCTGATGAACTCAGCCTCAATGTCTTTGTGGTTGGGGGGTTTGTTCGTGATCTCCTGATGAATAAAAAAAACCTGGACCTTGATGTCGTTGTCGAGGGCGATGGCGTTGCTTTTGCTGAGGCTTTTGCCCGGCAAAACGACTGTCGGGTTCGCTCCCATCACAAGTTCGGTACTGCGGTTCTTATCTTTCCGGATGGTTTCAAGATCGATGTTGCCTCAGCAAGGATGGAGTATTATCTACGACCGGGGGCCTTGCCCGATGTTGAGCATGCCTCGGTTAAGATGGATCTCAGCCGCCGCGATTTTACCATCAATACGCTGGCGATCAGTTTGAATCAGGACACCTATGGTTCATTGTTCGACTATTATGGTGGGCAGCGCGATATTGACGACAAGGTCCTTCGGGTGCTTCACAACCTGAGTTTTGTTGAAGACCCGACCCGGGTTTTTCGTGCCGTGCGCTTTGAACAGCGTCTCGGCTTCAAAATTGGTAAACAAACTGAACACCTGCTCAACAGCGCCGTGCGACTTGGCTTGATGGAGAAGGTCAGCGGTCATCGACTCTTTAGTGAACTGTTTCTGATCCTGAGGGAGCCAAGGCCACTCCCTGCGGTTTCACGGCTCGGTCGCCTGGATGTGCTCAGGCAGATTCACCCCAAGTTGACCAGCAAGATCGATTATTCCACATCTTTCGATGAAGCCAGGCGTACCACAGACTGGTACGACCTTCTTTATACCGGTCAGCCCTGTGAGCGTTGGTTCTGTTATTTTCTGGTGTTTACCGCTGTGCTTGATCGCGATGAGATCAAGAGCCTTTCTGAGCGACTGCAGCTGATTCCACGCTATCGTGACATGCTGAACCAGCAGCGCAGTACAGCCCTGGGTATACTGAAACGCTTGGAATCCCGTCCTGAAGGGATGCGGGCGCCAAAGTCGAGCAGCTTGTACCGGTGGTTTAAATCCTTGGCGACAGAGATTCTGCTCTTCATGATGGCCAGAACCTCTCAAGATCTGGTACGTCAATGGATCTCTCATTACATCACTCACCTGCGCGATGTCCAACCGCTACTCAAAGGCCACGACCTCGAAACTATGGGGTTTCAGCCGGGACCTGTTTACCGTGAAATCCTTGATGATTTGCTCTATGCGCGACTGGATGGTCGGGTTGTGAGTGTTGAGGATGAGAGGGTGTTTGTTCAGAAGAGATACATTGCTGAATAATCCCAAGGACTGTCCCTGGCGTTAGGTTGCATAATCATGGGATAAGTTAAACCTGTTTGCCGTTTTAGATTTCTACCATCAGACCTTATCAGAAACTATCAACTATCCGCGGCCAATAAAAAGTCCATTTCTGTGGCTCTACTGTTTTGGCTTATCCTGCCCAACATGAACATCCCAGTTAAATGATTTTTCAGCCTATCTCACCGCACCCTCAGAATTTAAAATAAATATTCTTTCAGAACTAACGTACCTTTTAAAATCAGCAACTTACAAAGATACCTCTGTCTCTGTCCCGTTGACTTGCACAGGTGCATCTGCTAGAAGTAAACATTGATTTTTAATTGATTGGTAAAGCCCTTTTTTATGGAAC
>SBFN01000174.1 GCA_006226895.1 Deltaproteobacteria bacterium
GCATCCCGCGAGATCAATTGCAAAATTGTTTATTATGGCCCGGGCCTGTGCGGCAAAACGACCAATCTGCAGTTTGTCTACCAGAAGACGGCCCCCGACGCCAAAGGCAAAATGATCTCCCTGGCAACAGAAACCGAGCGGACCCTTTTCTTCGATTTTTTACCCCTGGCGCTTGGAGAAATTCGCGGCTTTAAAACCCGCTTCCATCTCTATACGGTTCCCGGCCAGGTCTTTTATGATGCCTCGCGGAAATTGATCCTTAAAGGTGTTGACGGCGTTGTCTTTGTTGCTGACTCCCAGGAAGAACGTCTCGATGCGAACATCGAAAGCATGGACAACCTCAGAGTCAACCTTGAAGAGCAGGGATACGATCTGGAGAAGCTGCCTTTCGTCATTCAGTACAACAAGCAGGACCTGCCAAACTGTACCCCGCTTGAGGAACTGCGCGAACTGCTTAATCCCGATGGCGTCCCCGAGTTCACCGCCTGTGCACAAACCGGTGAAGGGGTCTTCGAAACCCTTAAAGAAGTTGCCAAGCTGATCCTGCTGGAACTCAAAAAGGGTGGCGGCAGTTAAAAGAGTTTCAACAATTTAAAAAGCCCGTATGCGTTATGCATACGGGCTTTTTTTTGCTGCTGAGACTGCTTTGGGCAGCTTCAATCTTTTGCGGTTTTATTGGCTGCGGCGTAAAGCTGCGGGTCGATCTGCAGGCTTTCATTCAACTTGCCGGTCAGGGCAAGAAGCCGCTCAGCCGCAATCACTTCGTTGGTTTTTGCCGTGATCATCAGGCCGGCTGACTGGAACTTTTCATTGTGGGCATCAAGCACGTCAAGCAGTGTGCGTTGACCAACGTTAAACTGCTTCAGATAAGAATCAAGCGTTTTCTGATTGTAGTTCAGCGCGTCTCCGAACGAAACAACCTGCTTCCGTGCTGACTCCAGCTCCGCCCATGTCGTGCGGGTCTCTTCGATGACCATGTCACGTTGGTCGTCACGTTGGGCCGCTGCTTGAAGCTTACGCGCCATAGCGGCTTTACGATCGGCAACATCCGAGTGGCCGCTAAAAATGTTCCAGCGCAGGCGCATCATCGCCTGATTGTTGTGCTCATAGGTCTCTGAGCTTTCAACCTGGTCTTCGTAGCTTGAACTTAATTCCGCATGAACTTTTGGCAAAAAGTTTGATTTGCTCAATTCGATTCTGCGGTCTGCCTCTTCAATATTGGCATCGAGTGCCAAGGTTTTTGGATTGCGCTCTGCGGTCTGCTGCACGGCTTCGTCCAATGACCCGGGCAGAACGCCGGGTGGAACAATGAAAAATTCTATCTCACCGGCCAGCTTGCCAACAAAGCGCTGGTAGTTCGCCTCGGCAGACTTGAGACCCGCCTGGGTCTCGGCCAGTGACGCATAAGCCCGGGCGAGGCGAGCCTGGGTCTGGTCAACGTCAGCGATGCTTCCGGCGCCGCCTTCCTGGCGTTCTTCAAGTTTGTCGAGAATTTCAAGGTGGTCATTAACATTCTTTTCTGCCAGGCCAACCAGCTCACGCTGACGGAAGACTTCCATGTGAGCGATAATCGCATCGAGTGCAATCGCCTCGGCATTGTCGAAAGTCCGATATCCGGCAGAGACCAGCTTGGCTTCTTCTATCTCAACCAGGCTTCTGGTTTCTTTACCGTCGTAGAGCAATTGTGAAAGGCGAATGGATCCTTCAAGGCGGTCGTAGAAGTTATGTTCATTGCCCTGTGCCCGGGTAAGAGTATCGCTGTGTGCTTCTATGCCATAGCCAAAGGCGACGTCAACCTGCGGATAGTAGCCGCCCTGAGCGCGATCGCGCTCATAGCCGATTGCTTCCTGGTTGGCTTCCAGTACTTGCAGGCGGGGGCTGTACTCAAGCGCAGTTGTGACCGTATCTGCCAACCTCACAGATGTGTCTTGCGCCAAAGCGTTGGTGCCTGTAAGTATAACAAGAGAAAGGGACAGACTTAAAAACAGCCCCTTCACGAGAATCTTTTTCATCATTATCTACGCCTCCTCAACTTTCATGTCGGTGTTGCATATCTGTTCGTATTCAGAAACATTTAATATTACAAGGACTATAAAACCTTTTAGGGTGAATATAGGATACCAAAGATTCAGGTCTTGCCAAGCTTCAGACTGTACATTTATGGTCCTTTTGTGTGACTGAAAAATGGTTAATATTTGATGAATCGGGTTAGGATATCGCATTCGTCTCAATAAATGCTATAATCAAGCATGTAAATTGCTTGAATTATTGATTTAAACGATCGCTCCAGTTGTTGTGTCTAATGGGGGAGCCCAAACCCGTGAAATCATTTGTTTGATCCTGACGAGGGACCATGCCAGAAGAAAAAAAACAGACTGAAGTTGCACAAGAAGCTGTTGAGAATAAAACCACTCAAAAGGAGACACCCCAGAAGACGCAGCCAAGGCGTCGTTCCAGCGACTTTGTGTCTCCGGGATTAGTAGACTATGAGCCCCCGGTTTTGCGTTGTCTCTCTCTGGTTGCCGGATTGCTCGGCAGGCCGGTTTCCACCGTTGCCCTTAAAGCGGGCATGCCACAGGGCCGGGAGCGTCCTCCATTGGCTGTTTGTATCAGGGCGGCAGAACAGGCCGGCCTGATCGTCCGCACCTTCCACAAGCCGCGGATCCAGGATATTTCCTCCCTGATTATGCCCTGTATCCTGGTGCTGCAGAATGATCAAGCGTGCATCCTTAGCGCCCGGGAAAATGGAAATGCCGAGGTGATTTTCCCACAGGGTGGGGGGACCAGCAAACGGCTCTCTCTGGAGCAACTTCAGCGACAGTATTCCGGCTATGTCCTGCTTGCCAGTCCGGAAGGCAAGCTTGATCAAAGGGCCAGCGATCTCAGGTTGGTTGATACCCGGGAATGGTTCTGGGGCACCATCTTCAAGTTTTTCCCGATCTACAAGCATGTGCTCCTGGCGACAGTGATGGTGAATATCCTGGCCCTGGCCAGCCCCTTATTCATTATGAACGTCTATGATCGGGTTGTGCCAAACAGTGCCTTCGACACCCTCTGGGCTCTGGCCATCGGGGTTTTTATCGCCTACCTGTTTGATTTCCTGCTTCGCAACCTGCGGGGTTATTTCGCTGATGTTGCCGGTAAGAACGCCGACGTTATTATCGCCAGCAAGTTGATGCAGCAGATGACATCGATGCGCTTTGACCATAAGCCTGAATCCGCCGGAACCCTGGCGAACAATTTACGTGAATTTGAGTCTCTGCGGGAATTCTTCAGCTCAACGACCCTGATGGCCCTGGTCGATATGCCATTCATCTTCCTCTTTGTCGGCCTGATCTCCTACATCGCCGGGCCTCTCGCCTATGCACCACTTGTGGCTGTCCCGGTCGTGATCCTGGTCGGGTATTTTCTGCAGCTGCCGTTTCAACGCATTATCGAAAAAAGTTTCCGGGAAGGTGCCCAGAAAAATGCACTTCTGGTCGAAGCGATCACCGGGATGGAGACGATCAAGACGAGCATGGCCGAAGGTCAAATCCAGAAACGCTGGGAAGAGGTCATCGGCCTGAACGCAAAGTCAACCAGCAGGGCCCGCGCACTATCCAATTTCTCAGTCTCCTTTTCGCAATGGTCTGCCCAACTGGTGAGCGTCGCGATTATTATTGGTGGTGTTTACCTGATCTCAGAAGGAGAGTTGACTCTGGGTGGCCTGATTGCCTGTAACATTCTGGTTGGCCGGGCGATGGCTCCGCTCGGTGCCGTGGCCGCCATGCTGACCCGATTACAGCAATCACGCATGGCGCTGAAATCACTTGACCTGCTCATGAAACAACCGAATGAGAGGCCCCTTGAGAACGAGTTTATCCAGGCGAAGAACCTGCAGGCCTCTATGAGTTTTGAAAATGTGCATTTCCAATACCCGAACAGTCAAACGCCCGCTCTGGATGGTGTCTCTCTGCATATTAAACCGGGGGAAAAGGTCGCGGTCCTTGGCCGAACCGGCTCGGGGAAAAGTACCCTGGGAAGACTCTGCATGGGCCTTTATGAGCCGCAGAAAGGTGCTGTCAAACTTGACGGCATTGATCTGCGGCAGCTGCACGTTGCCGATTTGCGCAGTCATATAGGCTACGTCAGCCAGGACAACTATCTCTTTTACGGCAGCATCCGTGACAATATAGCCTTCGGTGCCCCATATGTTGATGGCCCGGCGATTCTGAGCGCGGCCAATCTGGCCGGGGTTACAGATTTTGTTAAAGGCCATCCTGCCGGTTTTGACTGGCAAGTCGGTGAGCGCGGCATGAACCTCTCCGGAGGTCAGCGTCAGGCGGTGACGATTGCCAGGGCCCTGCTTCTTGACCCGGATATCCTGATTTTTGATGAACCGACTAGCGCTATGGATAACAACGCCGAGCTTCTGCTGCGACAGCGGATGAAAGAAAGCCTGACAGACAAAACTCTGTTGCTGTTTACGCACCGCACCAGCTTGCTGGAGCTGGTTGAGCGCGTGGTTATTATGGAGGCCGGCAAGGTTGTCGCCGATGGCCCTAAAGCAGAGGTTCTGAAAGCTCTAAAAAACGGCGCAATCGGCGCCAAGAAACGATAAGAGTCAGCCACTATGTCAAAACCTAAAGAGATAAAAGATGCCTTTGATCGCCGGGAGCGGCAGGGCTTGTTGAGTGCGTTCAGCGAGGAGGAAGACCTGCTTTTCATGAGCGAAGTCGATGCGGCCATTCATCGTAAGGGCAGCTCGATTGCCTTTGTCCTTACCCTGGTGATCGGCCTGTTGATGGTCATCTTTGTGGTATGGGCACATTTTACGGTTTTGGACGAGGTAACCCGTGGCATGGGCTCGGTGATCCCTTCTCAGAAGGTACAGATGATCCAGAACCTGGAGGGAGGGATTCTCCAGGAAATTTCAGTTCAGGAGAATCAGATCGTCAACAAAGGGGATATCCTGATACGCATCGATAATGAACTGGCGGCAAGCCAGTATCGGGATGCCTTTACCAAGGCAGCTGAGAATGAAGCCGCCATTCTGCGTTTAAACGTGGAGATAGAGGGGAAATCAAAACTCGTCTTCCCCGAAAGCTTCAATGAAGCTGACCCGCAAGTTCTGAATGACCAGAAGTCGATTTTCCGCGCGCGGCAAGATCAGCTGCAGGCCGAGCTTAACGTCCTGCGTTCTCAGCACAGCCAGAAGCAGCAGGAAATAAAGGAGATGCAGAGCCGTAAGGCACAGCTCGAACAAGGACTTGGCCTGGCAAAGCAGCAGCGAGATATCGCCAAGCCGCTGGTTGACCAGGGTGTCTATCCGCGCGTTGATTATCTGGCCCTGGAGCGTGAGATCTCATCGCTGCAGGGTGACATTGACGCCTTGCGCCTGGCGATTCCGCGCATCCGGCAGGCGGCCAATGAGGCGAGCCGCCGTATCGAACAAAGGCGTGCCGAGTTCAAAGCTGTCGCCCTTGATGAAATGAACAGTCGTCGCGGCGAATTGAAATCTCTACGACAGATCATGTCGGCCGGAGAAGACCGTGTCACACGTACCGACATCCGCTCTCCTGTCCGCGGCACGATCAAGCAGATCAATCTGAATACGATCGGCGGCGTGGTTCGCCCCGGAGAATCGATCCTGGAGATCGTGCCTCTTGATGACACCCTGTTGATCGAGGCACGTATTCGTCCAGCTGATATCGCGTTCCTGCACCCTGGGCAGAAGGCCATGATCAAGATTACGGCTTACGATTTCTCCATCTTTGGTGGCCTGGATGGCGTTCTGGAGGCGATCAGTGCCGACACGATCGAGGACGATGATGGCGAGAGCTTTTACAAGGTAAAATTGAGGACTCAGAAAAATGCCATTGCTTATCGGGGTGAAGAATTGCCTATTATGCCGGGAATGACCGCCAGCATCGATATACTCACCGGCAAAAAATCTGTTCTGGCTTACCTTTTGAAACCAATTTTGCGCACCAAGCAGAACGCTCTGCGGGAACGTTAGCCGGAACTTTGAATATGCCGAAACTTCGCTGCTTTCTTTTCATTCTGGCCATAAGCCTCCTGGTAGGGCTCTGGGGCTGTGGGTCCAAGGCTTCGGCAAAGCCTACGGATGGCGTTGCCCCGGCGATCAAGCCCGGCAAAGGCTTGTTCCGCAGCCATGAGTTTCGCAGCACCCTGAAGGCCCTGCCTAACTGGACGCGCGTCCTGACCTCGGCAGAAAAACAGACCGACACCTTTTATGCTTGCAATGCAAGCGCAGAGGTCTGTTCTTCAGCGGCATTAAGTTGGCAGAAGATTATCAAGCAGGGCCAGGGTCTTGCACCCATGGCTCAACTCAAGGCGGTTAACAAGTATTTCAACCGTTGGCCATACGGGCTTGATATCGATATTTACGGAGTCAGTGATTACTGGGCGACACCGGGTGAGTTTCTCAAGCTCTCAGGGGACTGTGAGGATTACAGCATTACCAAGTATTATGCCCTGCGTAAGCTCGGTTTCTCAGTTGACAACATGCGCATCGTTCTCTTGAAAGACACTATCCGTAATATCTCCCATGCGGTATTGGCGGTGAAAATGGATGATGAATCATACATTCTTGATAATGTGTCCGATCTGGTGCTCTCCCATCTCAAGTACGAGCACTATGTTCCGCAATATTCTGTCAATGAGTCTTACCGATGGGCCCATGTATCGCCAAGCGCGTTACGTTAGGCTTGTCATTTGATGCAAAGATAAAGGAGAAGTAAGTAATGCACGCAAAGGATACGAAACTGACGATTTCCTCTCCGGCAGCGGCCCGGGAGTACCCGACCGCATCGAGGAAAAAGGTGTTCTGGTTCGGTCTTGGTATCATTGTTCTGGTCGTGATTGCGGCCACTGTCTGGGTCTCCTGGGGGCTTCAGTTGAGAGAGCGGGCGTTCGAGGCGAATCTGCAAAAACGCCTGGAGTTGATGGCTTCTTCCCAGGTGCAGTTAACAGACGCATTACTGGATACTGCCGTAGCACAGGCCAATCGGGTGATCAATTCTGAGCTTTTTAAGTTGTATGCCGCTGAGGTTCATCTGGTTGAGGATGATGTATCGAAGCTGGTGTCAGGGCCTCTTCCGGGTCAAGATGCCGGCGATGAAGGCTTGGCACAGCTCTCAGCCCAGTTACCGATGATGCAGAGCCTGCTGATCGAATTTACCCGTATTACAGGTTATACGGGAGGGCGGGTCGTGAACCGGGGAGGCACCGTCTATATAGCGACCGATGCCACCACCACGCCCCTGCGATTTGATCAGATGGGTTTCGTCAATGAAGTTTTAAAGAGCCAGAAAGTCAAGTTTGCGCCAATTCAAAACACACCTGTCGGGTTGGTCCTGGAAGCTTTCCTGCCCATTTTCCCCCCTGATGCGAGTGGTCTTGATCCGAGTCCTGTTGCGGTTCTGATGCTGACCAAGGTCGTTGGCGAGCGAATCAACGAGATGCATACCAACAGCTTGCTGGAGAAGGGTGAGAGGGCTCGTCTGGTGCAGGCTGTTGATGACGGCTATGAAGAGATCGTTCCCTGGCTTCCCGGTAAAATACAGCGTATCGGCACGTCCCTGGTCCTTGATCATGAAGAGCCGTTGGCCTTCGCCATCCGTTCTTCGCTGGCCGGTAGCACAAGAGCTTATTCACTGGGCCTGCCGATTGCGGATGCCGACATGTGGATTATCGTTGAAGCCGATTACGAAGTGGCCCGCGATGCCCTGCGTGGACAACAGAAAGCTCTGTTGAGTATCGCCGCTCTCCTGATTGTCTCTTTCGCGGTCACTTTTGGGGCCGTTTGGGCTCTGCTAATTGGCAACCAGGAACGTAAGGTTGCCAGACACTTCGAAAGTCTTGCCGAGGAAATTGAAAAGCAGCGCCAGCTTTTAGACCGGATCAACAACACGATTTCCGATTACATTGTCCTCAAAGATCTACAGGGACACTATCTCTACGTCAATCCTGCATTTGCCGATGCCGTTGGCCGCAAGCCTGAAGAGTTGATGGGTCTGGACAGTGAAGCGGTCTTTGGTTATGACACGGCCCGGCGACTCGAAAACTACGATCAACAGGTTCTTGCCAGTGATGAAACGGTCACATTGAACGAGCAGGTCTACCTGCAATCGAAGCTCCACCACCTGCAGATCTCAAAATCCGTAGTCAAGGACACTGAGGGAAGACCTTCCGGGATCGTCTCGGTTATTCGTGATGTCACGGAAATTGTCGAGGTGCAGAGGCGGCAGGAACAGGCGACAGCGAAAACCGTAGAAGCTCTGGTGCGTGCCATAGAATTGACCGACCCCTACCTGGCCGGCCATTCCCGCTTGATGAGAAGTCTCAGTATTGAGGTCGCCAAGGCCATGAATGCCAGCGATGTAGATATTGCAACGGTCGATACGGCAGCCAACCTTTCCCAGGTCGGCAAGCTGTTTGTTGATCGGGACCTGCTCTTCAAGGCAGAGGCACTGAGCGCTGAAGAAAAATTTGAGCTTGAGCAGCACACTGAGCATGCCGCCAAAGTTTTGCAGGATATCGATTTCGGCTTACCTGTCTTCGATGCCGTTTACCAGATGAATGAAACCCTCAATGGCAAGGGGTATCCGAACGGCTTGAAGGGAGATGAAATAGGTTTGCCTGCACGGATTCTCGCCGTTGTGAATAGCTTTTGTGCCATGGTTGGGCCCCGTGCTTACCGGGCGGCTCGTTCAGCCGATGAAACGCTCGAGATTATCAAGGCTGGCGAAGGTGCTTACGACCAGCGCGTTGTTACTGCTCTTAAGGAAGTTGTGCAATCGGCAATCGGTGAGAAACTGCTGAATAAGCGCTCTCAGGATTGAGAAAAGCTCCTCCCCTTTACTCTTTCGCTCGTGGCGCCCGGCCATACTTCTTAGTGTGGCCGGGCACTCTCTTCCCATGACATGTCAATCGTGTATATAATCAACGGGTGGACTTTTAACTGTTGGAGCCCTTATGAATAACTTTAGTCAGGCCGTTTGCCAGACCATTGGCGAGGACCTGAAGAGTGAAGACGTGCAGACGATTCAGGTCAACCTTGGCTTACTCTGTAATTTGAGTTGCCGCCATTGTCACGTCGAAGCGAATCCAAAGCGCACCGAGGTTATGACCTGGGGTACGATGCAAAGTGTGTTACGGCTGGCGAAAGCGCTGCCGAATGCGCGGGTTGATCTCACCGGGGGAGCCCCTGAGCTTAACCCTTTCTTTAAAGATTTTGTCTCCGCTCTCGGAGACAGTGGTCACCAGGTGCTGGTACGCACCAACCTGACTGTTTTCTTTGAAGCCGGACAGGCTGATACACCAGAATTTCTGGCCAGCCAGGGTGTTCATCTGGTGGCTTCCCTGCCCTGCTATCTAGACGATAATGTCGACAAGCAGAGGGGCGGCGGTGTCTATAAACGGAGCGTCGCGGCTCTGCGCCGTCTGAATTCTCTCGGTTATGGGCATCAA
>SBFN01000051.1 GCA_006226895.1 Deltaproteobacteria bacterium
GCCATATTTCTACTGATCGCCGGAACCTATACACCCTTCATGCTTGTCAACCTTCGCGGAGCCTGGGGTTGGACACTCTTCAGCATCGTCTGGACATTGGCCCTGTTGGGCGTTTTCTTCCAGGTGTCGCTCTTGAGGCGCTGGCAGGGCATTTCCCTCACGCTCTATATCAGCATGGGATGGGTGGTTGTCGTCGCAATCAAGCCGATGCTCGACTCCGTTGCCACGGGGGGGCTGATTCTACTTTTACTGGGTGGATTGGCTTACACGTCCGGGGTGATTTTCTATCTCTGGAAAAGTTTGCGTTACCATCATGCCATCTGGCACGGCTTTGTCTTGCTGGGCAGCATCCTGCACTTCTTTGCCGTACTTTTCTACGTCATTCCCCTGGCGTAAAAAACAGATCAGATAATCTGCTTACCAAAGAGTGAGGCTGTCAATTCAACCGCACAGATAGCCGTTTTGTTAAGGTGATCGAGGATAGGATTGATCTCGACGATGTCGAGAGAACTCAGGCGTCTGGAGTCGGCCACTATTTCCATCAACAGTTGGGCCTCGCGATAGGTTAAACCTCCGGGCACCAGTGTTCCGGCACCGGGTGACGCCTGTGGATCCAGCGCGTCAATGTCCAGGCTGACATGCAAACGCTTGCGGTGGCTCAAGCGTTCGAGAGCTTCACCAGCAACTTTCCACATACCCCGTTCATCAATATCACGCATCGTGTATACAGTGATGCCACTCTCACGCAGATTATTACGCTCCTTTGCGTCAAGGTCGCGAACACCGATCATGACAACATCTTCCGGCAAAAGGCTCGCTCCAGGCCGACCGACATCGACAAGATCCGGATAACCATGACCGAGCAATAAGGCCAGGGACATGCCATGGATGTTGCCAGAGCTTGAGGTCGCCACGGTATTGAAGTCGCCATGCGCGTCTACCCAGAGGACACCACAGGGTTCTTCCTGCGTAACACCGGAGATGGTACCAACTGCGATTGAATGGTCTCCACCAAGGAAGATCGGGATACAGCCATTGGCAACAGCCTGCTGACCTGCGGCACAGGCCTCTTCGCAAACTTGTCGCATGGAGGGGAGATAATTGCTCTGACGTTCGTGACTCAGTGATTCACGCACCGGGACCTCGAGGTTTCCCGAATCATGGACTTCGTAACCAAGCTTTTCCAGTCGGGCAGCGAGTCCTGCATAGCGCAATGCTCCAGGACCCAGATCAACACCACGGTGTGATTGGCCAAGGTCGACGGGCACACCAATAATCTGCACGGTCTTTGTCATGAGCTTACCTCACTCCACCTGCTTCATTCTTTAAGATTGTTCCACAGGTTGACCATGAAATCCTGTGCATTGGTCAGGATTGCAACGGCCTGCGCGGAGCCACGGTTTGCCAGTTTGTCGGCACTGAACTCGGACATATCAACGATATAGAAGAACACCGGGCGCACGTTCCCATCTTCAGCGACCCGGTAACTCGGAACCATATTACCGAAAGCGATCGAATGAAGTTGGGTCGCGAGAGCAACCACGGTCGTCGCCTTTCTGGCATGTTCACGCATGGCATCCTGTGCCTTGTAAACGTCTGATATCACCTCAGGGAGAGGACCATCATCACGAATGGAGCCTGCCAGGACATAAGGCACATCATGCTTTTCACAGGCATAGATAATGCCGTCATTTAAGCCCAACTCTTCAATGGTTTTGGAAATTGAACCACGATTGCGCACTTCGTTGATGATATCGAGGTGGTTGTAATGACCAAGAGGCCGCAGCGTTTGCGAATAGATGTCCTGACCTAAACCGGTCTGAAAAAAGGCCGCCTCGAGGTCATGAGTGGCCAGAGCGTTACCTGCCAGCAGGCCATCGCAGAAGCCATTCTCTACGAGGCCCTGCATGGCGTCGCGACTGTCTTTGTCGAAGGCGACAGCAGGCCCGAGAACCCAGACGATGTGACCATGGTCACGATCATGACGAAGCACATCATACAGATCGTCGTAATGACGGGAGAAAGGTGTCTCTCGAGTGCCACGGGTGCGAAAGGTAAACTTATCTGCGCTTTCTTTCGCAGGGGGCTGAAAGCCCTCAACATGAACGTAAATCCCCTCTTCTCCATTTTCGGTCCGACCAACGACCACCTGATCGCCCTTGCGAACCCTGCGAGCCTCGACGACATCAACAGAGATTCCATCCAGAACCATCACAGCGTCCATTCGGCTTTCCGGTGCGATCACCCAGTGCCCGTCACCCAGGTGAAGGTACTCGGGGTGATTTGACGTGCCATGAAAATTTCTCGGCACGACACCGTCAGCCGGCGCAGCCTCAACCGTTACAACAGGAGCGTTAACCAGGTGTGGCGCGGCAAAATCAGGAGGAGTGTAACCAGGGAGAATAGGCATAGTAGGAATCTCCTTAAAGAAAGCTTACAACAAACCTTACTTCATATTCTCAAGCTAACAGGGAATGTCAAGCAAGACGCTAACTATAAGACAGACAAAACAGCCCCACTCAGCCACGTTCAATGACTTTTGTGACTGCAAACCAGTTAGCAAGCAGGATGACTGCAACAACAAGGATACCGGCCGTGCCGAGATGGCTCTTCATGCCCTTATTGATCATATCCATAACGAAGACACCCAGGTAGCAAAGAGCAATAAACTTATTCGCCGTGCTGGCCCATTTCTCTCGACTGCTCCAAGCAAGACTCAGGATAGTAACATTGGCGAGGCCGTAGGCTGTCGTAACATAGGCAAAGACAATCAAACCGTGAGCAGCGCTATCGGAGAGGATGATGCTCATGCCGTACATAACGAAGAGGAAAGAGCTGATCACGCTGATTCCGGACAAACCATACATCAAAATCGTATCGTGTTTCTTCATAAGAACCCTTGCAATTTAAAGGTGGATGAATGAATCGCAGAAAAAGACTCTATATTTATACAAGTTTCAAAGCCAGAATGCATTGGTTTTCTCTCTGTTACAGCGTTAACGGGTGGCAGCAGAGGCTTTCTTGCGTGTAGCCAGAAAGATACCGAGCCCGATCAGAACGACGCCCACTCCGTGATACCAGCCGAAGACTTCACCGAGGAAAACAACAGCCATCAACCCGCCGAACACGGGCATCAGATGGATAAAGAGGCCAGCACGATTGGCCCCGACCAGTTCAACCCCACGATTGAAGCAAAGGTAAGAAACGATTGAAGGGAAGACCATGACGTAGGCGAGCACCAGCAGTGTTGAAGGGGTCAGCTCCATGCTGGCTACGGTGAAGTTCTCCCAGAGGTACAGAGGCACAAGGAAAATAGACCCAAGCCAGAATGTTGTCGCGATAAAAGCCAGGGGGTGAGCATGTGGGCGCTTCCGCAACATCACCGAGTAACCCGCATAGCAGGCGATTGCGGTAAAAACCAAAAGGTCGCCACGGTTAAAAGATAAAGATTGCAGTTTTTCGAAATCGCCACGTGCGGTGATCAATACAGC
>SBFN01000240.1 GCA_006226895.1 Deltaproteobacteria bacterium
CCGCTCAAAGATATCAGCAGAGTCCTGCCGATCAACAAAAGCCTGCCACTCTTCGAGGCTGTAGTGTTTGTGAATGGCACAGAGCATCCGATTTTCAGCGAGTACCTCGGCAACCTCAAAGGTGCCGATGGTGTCCATGTTGGCGGCAATGATCGGCACCCCGGACCATTGTCGCTTGCTGTGCAAAAAAGTATAACTCCGCTCCAGTTCCACCAGGGAGCGGCTTTTCAGGGTGGAACGCTTGGGACGAATCAGAACATCTTTAAATCCCAGTTTCAAATCAGTTTCGACACGCATGAATGATTCCTTTCGTTTTGTATAGCTCCCGCAGGAGTCACCTCCAGCAGTCGGGTTTCAGCTGTTTTGTCAGTATACTTGCATTATGGGGGAAATGGAAAACTATCCGTTCACAGGCGGATGGGAATCTGCCGGTCGACCTTGGCGCTTTCCGGCGTCACCAGCGTGCGATAAGCCAGGGCTTCCACCCCGCAAGAGACGGCCTCTCTGAGAAGTCGACCGTAATCCGCATCAACTTCATCCGCGGGCGAAAAAGTCTGCGCATCACCACGCTGGACCAGGAAGAAGATCACGGCTCGCCAACCCTGCTTTTTTGCCAGCATCAGGTCTCGCAGGTGTTTCTGGCCCCGCGTGGTGACAGCATCCGGAAAACAGGCCACGCCGGGCTGACAGCAGAGAGTGACATTCTTGACTTCAAGGAGGACCTCTTCGTTCTCCCCTGCCAGCATAAAATCGATGCGGCTGTCGGCAAAAGGGAATTCCGGGCGAACCGCATAGTTCTGAAAAAACCGGAGAACATTACTCCGCAGGGCTTCCTCGACGACCCGATTGGCACGGTGAGTATTAATATCCACCCAGTGCTCATTAACCCGAACCAGTTCCCATGACCAGGCCAGCTTGCGTTTCGGGTTGTCACTTTTCGACAGCAGCACCTGCTGACCGGGCAGAGCGCATTGCCGCATGCTGCCGGTATTCGGTGTATGCGCTGTCACCAGGGACCCATCCTCCAGCTCAATATCGGCCAGAAAACGCTTATAACGACGCACCAGTCGCCCTGCGACCAGCGGCTGAGGTAAAACCATTTCGACTCCTTTGCAACGATCTGTTGTCATTGTAACGAGCAAGCCAACCCACTGCCAAGAGGAAAGCATTTGACTCTCAACCTTCACTCCCCTAGACTGACGTCGCTTTTTATCGCCAACCACCTGATTTGCCAGAAATTTTTGAGTCACCATGAGCATCGCAAGCAATTCTCAAACAACACGCCCACTGCACCCTGACGCGGTTCGTATCCTGCCGTTGGGGGGCCTGGGCGAAATCGGCCTCAATATGATGGTCATAGAGGCCGCAGGTGGCCTGTTGATCATCGATTGTGGCCTGATGTTTCCGGAAGCCTACATGCTCGGCATCGACCTGGTCATCCCGGACATCACGGCGATCGCTGAACGAAAAGACGAGATCCGTGGCATCCTCCTGACCCATGGCCACGAAGACCACATCGGCGCCATCCCCTTTCTGATCGAAACGCTCGGTTTCCCGCCGATCTACTCCTCGCCATTAACCTTGGGACTGCTCGACAACAAACTGGAAGAACATCAACTGAAGAGTCGCGTGACCTGCAAGAGCGTTAAAGTCCGCGAACCGGTCGAAATAGGCCCCTTTGAAGTCGAGTTTTTTCGCGCTGCCCACTCCATTGTCGATGGCTGCGGACTGGCGATTCGTACTCCGGCCGGATTGATCGTACATACCGGCGACTTCAAACTCGACCCGACTCCGGTCGACAACCAGCCAACCGACCTGGGCCGCCTGGCCTCCTACGGCGAAGAAGGGGTCCTGCTGCTGCTCTCCGACTCCACCAACGTCGAGAACAGCGGCCAGACACTCTCCGAGAGGACCGTTGGCGACGCCCTCAACGATCTCCTGCCACGCTGTACCGGCAAGATCCTGGTGGCCACCTTCTCCTCGAACATCCACCGCATCCAGCAGATCGTTAACGCCGCGATCAAGGCCGAGCGCAAAGTGATGGTTTCGGGCCGCAGCATGGTCAGTAACATCGCCATCGCGCGGCAGCTCGGCTATCTCTCCATCCCGGACGACATCCTGATCGACCTGCGCCAGATGCGTGACATGCCAGCGGAGCAGGTTTTGATTCTGACCACCGGCAGCCAGGGTGAGCCCTTGAGTTCGCTCTCGCGCATCGCCATGGACGACCATAAGCAAATCGGCATTGAACCGGGCGACACCGTCATCCTTTCGTCCAAGTTCATCCCCGGCAATGAACGGGCGATCACGCACCTGATCAACCATCTTTATCGCCGCGGCGCAGAAGTTCACTACGAAACAACCAGCGAGATCCATGTCTCCGGGCACGCCAGCCAGAACGAACTCAAGACCGTGCTCAACCTGGTCAAACCGAATTTTTTTGTGCCGGTGCACGGTGAATACCGGCACCTGGTCAAGCATGCACAGTTAGCACAGAGCATGGGTTGGCAAGCAGACAGAGCGATCGTTATCAGCAACGGTACGCCGCTGGTCATCTCCGAGAACGGACACCATATCGAGCCAAAAGCCGAAACGGGGCGGGTCTTCATCGACGGTAAAGGGGTCGGGGATGTTGGTGAGATGGAACTGCGCGACCGTCGCCACCTGGCAAACCACGGCCTGGTGATCGTCTTTCTTGCACTCAACCAGAACAGCGGCGCCATAGTCTCCGGGCCGGAAATCATAACCCGGGGGTTTGTTCCCGAAGAAGAAAGCGAGGAACTCCTCAGTGAAGCCCGTGAGCTGGTCTGTCAGATGCTCGAAGAACACAGCCCTGCAGCCATGGCCGACTGGGAAGAACTGCGCGTTGAAGTACGTAAAAAGCTGCGTCGCCTCTTCAATAAAACCATGGCTCGGCGACCACTGATTCTGCCCGTAATTATGGAGCTTTAAGCCTGGAACAAATGTGCCGCCACGAATATTGTTAGTTCAACTGAGTTCAAGATTTTTCTTACAACTTAAAGCTTATAGCTTAAAACTGGATTTCTATGACTTTCCTCGACGCAATACTTCTCGGTATCCTGCAAGGTGCCACCGAGTTTCTCCCCGTATCTTCAAGCGGCCACCTGGTCCTTGCCCAACACATGCTCGGCGACTTCGAACAGGTCGGCGTGCTTTTCGATGTCCTCCTGCATCTCGGCACCCTTGTCGCTGTGGCCATCTATTTCTGGAGTGATTTAAGCGGTCTCGTCTCTTCCTTCTGGAGGCGTGACGACTTGGCCAAACAGCAGCGCTTCATGGTCGGCCTGCTGATTGCCGGCTCGGTACCGACAGCTATTATTGGCCTGTGTTTCAAGGACTTCTTTATTGGCCTCTTTGAGAAACCGGCGTTCGTCTGCGTCATGCTGCTGGTTACAGGCAGCCTGCTCTGGCTGGCGGAGCGTTTGCGCAACCGGGAGCTGGCGCGCAAGGAGATGA
>SBFN01000050.1 GCA_006226895.1 Deltaproteobacteria bacterium
CAAATCAGAACCCCGGTAATATTGTTTATTTGATTGTTTTGGCTGGCAATAGCGCCGATCTCTTCAATCTCTGAAGGGTCTGAAATGGCTACATGGCTCACATAGGTAATTCGTTTCATAAGAAAATTGTCTGCCTGAAACTAAAGACTAAAATGTTTGGTTACCCGATGATTATACGGTAGATTTCCAAAATAGCTCTACCAAACGTTTAACCCGACAATGAAATATCTCTTCCAATTTATCCTTCCCCCAGATCTTATTAACCAGGACGCCGATCACTTCGAAAAGAAACTGATAGAAAGCCCGGTCGAGCACGCAATTTTTTCTCCTCAAACGCTCAACTTCAATAGCGACCCGATGTTTCCGAATCCGTGGAGGCAGGGACCTCTACTTGTTACAAGTAATCTCCATTTCTGTCTGGACCGATGAATATAAATACTCGCAACTTGTTCTCGGCGGGTGTCAAGATTCTTGTGTTACCTGGGGATTTAACGGACAGGGTGTAGCCTGAAATTGTAAATGCTGAGGAGGTATGCTCTGTTAATACTGGCAGGAGTAATCGGAGCAAGTCTTGCTCGTAACAAATGGTTCGTTGAGGCAGGATTACCCAGGAATCACACAAAAAGAAAAAGGCCTCGCAGTCGGTAGATTGCGAGGCCTTGTATCTTGTGGTGCCCAGAGACAGAATCGAACTGCCGACACGAGGATTTTCAGTCCTCTGCTCTACCGACTGAGCTATCTGGGCGGGAGAAGGATTTGTAACCAAATGCGAACTTTAAGTCAAGAAAAAAGCTGTTGCTGATTCTTTCCTTGCTTTCCGATGTGCTTTTTGTTACCAAGAAAGACCACAAAATATCATGAAGGTGGCATCGTAATGAAATCTCAAAGTTGGTTGTTTTCAGGTTTTTACTTTTGGTTTGGCAGCTTTTTTGGCTTGCCTGACCGGGGTGAAGTCTGTTGACGGTCGATTGTCGATAGAACTAATGAAACCACGGGCGGGCTCAATCGGGGCGCCTGTGGTTTTTTCGTTTCGGGAAAGTAAACGATAAAGGCCGCCGGGAAAGCCCTGCCGGCCTTTATTTTTAACCGGAACTTTCCCAAAAGGGGACGAGAAAATGATTATTGTAATGCGCAAAGGGGCCAGCAAAGACGAGTTGGCAGCGGTCGAGAGTCGGATTGCGGAGCTGGGCTACAAACCTCATGTTATTCATGGTGACACACGCAATGTGGTCGGTGCTGTCGGTGATGAACGAGGCAAGGCCGTGCTGCAGTCGATTGAGTCGATGCCGGGCGTGGAAAATGTCGTGCCGATCCTCAAGCCCTACAAGTTAGCGAGCAAAGAGGTCAAGTTGGAGAGGACTTCAGTTGAAATTGCTCCCGGTGTTGCCGTGGGTGGAGATCAACTCGTGGTTATGGCTGGTCCCTGCTCGGTCGAGAGTGAGGAGCAGATTCTAGAAACCGCTCGTGCCGTCAAGACCTCGGGCGCAACGGTCCTCCGCGGTGGGGCTTACAAGCCGCGCTCCAGTCCTTATTCCTTCCAGGGCATGGAAGAAGAGGGTCTCAAGCTTTTGGCGATGGCCCGCGAAGAAACCGGGCTACCGATTGTGACCGAGGTCGTGAATCCTCGCGATGTAGACCTGGTCGCAAAGTATGCCGATGTGATGCAGGTTGGCGCGCGTAACGTGCAAAATTTTGCCTTGCTCAAAATGCTTGGTAAACTCGACAAACCGATTCTTCTCAAGCGCGGGATGGCAACGACCATCCAGGAATTCCTGATGAGCGCCGAGTACATCCTCTCCGAAGGCAACCAGAAGGTTATTCTTTGTGAACGGGGTATTCGCACCTTTGAAACCGCAACGCGAAACACCCTGGATATCTCGGCAGTACCCGTTCTTCAGGAACAAACTCATCTGCCGATTATAATCGATCCTTCCCATGCAACGGGTCACGCTTCGCTGGTGCCGAGCATGTGTTACGCTTCGGTGGCTGCCGGTTGTGACGGCCTGATCGTCGAAGTTCATCCTCACCCTGAAGTTGCTGCGAGTGATGGGCCCCAGTCACTGCGCCCGGCTGATTTTCAGACGATGATGACCAAACTTGCCGAGTTTGCCAAAGTTGCAGGTAAATCGCTTTAATTGAGTTAAAGGCAGGAGCAAAAAATGTTTTTAATCCCCCTGAACCAGATTGAAAGTGTTGACCTTGTTATTCATGCCCTGCGTGCGGCCGGTGGTGAGACTGATTGCACCATGTGCCCGGTACGAAAGGTCTGCACAAAGCAATGCCTGTCTGTCGCCGAAGGCATAGCACAGATGGTTGCGACCAACACTTTGCCGAACATGGATATGTTCCAGGGGACAGCAAGTGAAGAGCCCCAGGATGGGCCCGAAGATCCTGACAGCGGCGGCTCCGGGCCCCATCTGCGTATCGTCAAGTAACTCAGAATAATTATATTGAGGAAGAACTGATTATGAATCTCGCTAAGCTGGCCTTGCAAGTGCCGACCGTCCTTTTACCCAAAAAGGGCATTGATCTGAATCGTTGGGCAGTGATTGCCTGTGACCAATACACTTCGGAGCCGGAATACTGGCAGGCTGTCGATCAGCTTGTCGCAGGGCAGCCTTCGACGCTGCGCCTGGTTTTTCCTGAGGTTTACCTGGAAGACGAGGATGGTGACGCAAGAATTGCCGCTATCAATGCCAGCATGGATCAGTACCTGGCCGAAGGTGTGCTCGCTGAGCAGGAAAAAGGCTTTATTCTGCTCGATCGCAAGACCAGTCATGTGGAGTCACGAAAAGGGCTGATCGTGGCTCTCGATCTGGAGGCCTACGACTACCGGCCCGGTTCCAAAACGCTGATCAGGGCGACTGAGGGTACAATCGTTGACCGTTTACCACCGCGTATCCGGGTCAGGGAAAATGCCGCAGTTGAATTGCCACATATCATGGTGCTGATTGATGATCCCGAACAGACTGTGATTGAGCCCCTGTTCGAGGCCGAACTGGAGCAGGCGTATGACTTTGAGCTGATGCAGTCAAGTGGTCACCTGCGCGGCTGGAAGGTCAATCAGCCGCAGCTCCTCGAGCAAGTGGGCAACGCACTCGAAGCCCTGGCGGAGAAAGAACGTTTCCAGAAACGCTACGACGTCGATGATGACGAAGTTATGCTCTATGCCATGGGCGACGGCAACCACAGCTTTGCCACGGCCAAGGCCATCTGGGAGCAGCTCAAGTCTGATGCGTCCGATCCTTCCGAGGTCATGGATCACCCGGCCCGTTATGCCCTGATCGAACTGGTTAACGTGCATGATCCGGGGTTGGAGTTCGAAGCGATTCACCGCGTGCTTTTCGATGTTGATGCCGACGATCTGCTCGAACAGGCAAAGGCTTATTATCGCCAGGCGGGAACCCCTTGCACTATTGCCTGGCAGGACGATCTGGTTTCGGCAACTACCGTCGCTGAACAATCGGGCAGGGCACACGCGATCCCCTTTGTCGCAGCCGGGCGTTTTGGCGTGCTGGAAATAGCTGATCCGAAACTGACTCTCGAGGTCGGAACTTTGCAGAATTTTCTCGATGCTTACCTGGAGAATCACGCGTCAGGTCGTATCGACTATATTCATGGTGATGATGCGGTCTCGCGGTTTGGAGGGCAGAAAAGCAACGTCGGCTTTTATCTTCCTTCAATTTCCAAGCACGATCTTTTTCGCACCATCGTGCGTGATGGCGCTTTGCCGCGCAAGACCTTTTCCATGGGCGAAGCGGATGAAAAACGCTTTTACCTCGAGGCGCGCAGGATTACCCGCTGAGGGCATTGACAACGGGAAAAGTAGTAAAAACGGCCTTCCGGTAACTTTTTACACCTACTGAAAACAAAGATCGCCGACCATGAATGTCCTTGTCTGGACGGTGCGGCGTTTTTTGTTTTTTCAATCAAGTATATTTTGCCAGGAGTCAATCGATGAACAAAGTCCGCACTTACAACAAAATCTCCGTCAAGGGGCTCGAAAAGTTCTCCCTCGACAAGTACGAAATTGCCAGTGAAATAGGCACCCCCGATGCGCTGATGCTGCGTAGTCATGTGTTGCAGCCGGATGATATTGAAACTTCGGTCAAGGCTGTCGGTCGCGCCGGCGCCGGAGTCAATAATATCCCGGTAGAAAATTGCACTGAGCGAGGCATCGTCGTCTTTAATGCGCCGGGAGCCAATGCCAACGCGGTTAAGGAGCTGGCCGTTGCAGCCATGCTGCTCTCCACCCGGGATATCGTCGGTGCCATCGAGTTTGTCCGTAAAGAAGGCCAGGGCAAGACAGCCGAGGAGCTCCACAAGCTGGT
>SBFN01000121.1 GCA_006226895.1 Deltaproteobacteria bacterium
CCGTCGAAGAGATCAAGAAACTGTCCCAAAAACACCAAGCCGAGTGCATAGACCGGGGGATGGCCGGCGAGGACCACCCAACAACCAGCGAGGCCACAAAACAAATTCATTATGCTCAGGATGTTGGCATACCAGTAATTAGGAACAAGCTTGAAGGTCGTAGAACAAAAGGCGAGGCCCGTGCAAATGCCCAGGAGAGGCAGGATCGTGCGGCCGAGGAACGGCAGCGGACCATAGATCCAAACAAGACCAGTAACAATCAGGAGCACGACCACAAGAAAGGTTTTGGCCTTGCCGAACAGGTTCGCCGCCTTGACCTTGGTGAAGCGCCTGGAAACCTGACCGGTGATATCGAAAGCCAGAAACAGGGTCACCAGCACGGGGTCCAGCCAGCCTAGCCAGGCCAAATAAACCAGCATGGGCAAGTACATCAGTTTATCGGAGAAGGGATCTATCGACTCCCCCTCTTCAGTGTGCAGATCGCACCTACGGGCGATTTCACCATCGGTGATGTCGGTAATCATCCAGAAGGTGAAAAAGAGGAAACAAAGCCGCGGACAGCCCATATGCAGGAACATCACTGAGAGAAATCCCATGGGGTATCGTGCCCGGCTGATGGCATTGGGATGGAGCCAGGAGTGGCTGCGGACCCATGCGATCTGCTTGGGTGTGCGCAGGAACCGGATCACGGCGAAGCGCTCCAGGCCCAGCATCAGCAGCACAGGAATCGCGATCTCAATAAGGATTGAATTGTAGGGGATCATGTATTCTCGGAGAAATTATTAAGTTCGGGTTCTCGAGCAAGTAGCTATTGCTGATATTCGGACATCATACACGACAATCAGCATCGTGGAGAGGATATTTTAGAGCTTCGCTGAAGCTTTTCGCTGCCCCCCACCGACTCGATTACACAATTATTCACTCCCAAGATCGGGGAGCATACCATTGACAATTTTGTAGATGTTTTCCCTTGAACCTTCGCTGATGCCCGAGAAGGTCACATAATATTCTTTATCATCGACAGCGACTTCATAGTTGATCGGCAAATAATACTTTTTCATCATCATTAACCTGGCTGTGCACATTCTTCCTTCTTCGGTGAGTTTGACGGTTTCTATGTCTTTAAAGTCCAAAGAATTGTAGAACCTGCGCTGATCACCACCTTGTGCAATATCGCGATATAAAGCGCCTTTAACACCCGCCAGAACCGTCTCATTGTCGCATTTTGGCGATGCGTTATCTTCCGAACAAGATGCCAGCAAGCACATAAGACTCAGGACAACGGCTCTAACCAGAAAATTTGAACCCATTGTTTATCTCTCTTACTTCGTCGTTATATTCGTGGAACACGGACACGGAAACTGCTAAAGCCACTAACGCAACATCTGCACCTGAGTATAGGCCAAAAAACCCGCGAGAATGATTACAGCGATAAAGATGATAAACATAACCTGCTTTGGCATTTTTTCTCCTTCCAAAAGAGTTGGAATTGGGGAAGCACTATATTGGGCCCCCTGCCCTGTTGCAACTCTCGCATTAAACTAAATAATAACCAGATCTTCAATCAAAGGATTGAAGATCTTTGCTTTTAAAGATATAAACTGGAGGTGAATAATTATTTACCTTTTTTAAGGACCCGGAATGAAAGACCTCTTCTTTGCTGCAGACCTTTTGACAGTGTTCCGACACGATACGTATTACGGCGGCTATAAGAACATATCCGTCGCACTTCGTAAAGTTGGCTTAGCATCCGTTGAGCGTACCGACAACATCGAGCAAATGTTTCACGCATTGGTTGTTCATATCATGGACCAACGCGGTGAATCAGAGCCGTTCCTGGCAGGAACATTCATTTACCCGGAAGCTGTCATTCAGCTGCTCAAAGAGCATGGCTTGCCGGCCCCTGCCACACTGCAGCCTGCGGACACAAAGAAGAAGAGCAGCAAAGAGTCGATCGATCATGCCCAGTGCGAGCAATACTTCGATATTGTCTGCCGCAACTGCGGTACGGTCACCGACCCTCTCGCTACAGCCTACCGCACCCCGATAGGACGATTAATCTTTCGCACCTTTTGGGAGACACGCCAGAACCTGTGCATCAACGCCACCGGAAGGTACGTACTCGAGCATCTCACTGAGTTTGATACCGACAAGATTGTCACTTCTGTCAACGAAGACTCGGTGACCTGGTTAACCGCCGAATCAAAAGAGAAATTAACATCGGTTGAGACCATTGCGAAGTTCGTTTTAAATTTCAATCGCGAGCTTGATACCCTCTTGTGATCACCAGGAACGGACAGAAAAAAAGAGACTCTCTGTTTTGAGAGCCCCAGATCACTGGGTACAATGCCTGACAAACACTTAAGCCCGCTCGGGAAGATTCACACTTCTTACGAAACAAGCAAACTCACTTGACCAACAGAGAGCCAATAACCATCCGCTGAATCTCACTGGTCCCCTCGTAAATTTCCGTGATCTTGGCATCGCGCATCATGCGCTCTACAGGAAAATCTCGGGTGTAACCATAACCACCATGAATCTGTACCGCCTGAGTCGTCACCTTCATCGCCGTTTCACTGGCAAAGAGCTTGGCCATCGCCGACTCTTTTGAATAGCTGAGCCCGTGACTGGCCCGATAGGCGGCGTTGTAAACAACCAACCTCGCAGCTTCGACCTGGGTCGCCATATCGGCCAATTGAAACTGCACACCCTGAAAAGCCGCTATTGGTGTATCAAACTGCTTGCGTTCTTTTGCATAAGACACAGACGCATCCAGTGCCCCTTGAGCAATACCGAGAGCCTGTGCCGCAATGCCGATACGGCCTCCATCGAGCGTCTTCATGGCGATCTGGAAGCCCTGCCCCTCTTCACCAAGCAAAGCCTCTTTAGTCACCTGGCAATTTTCGAAAACCAACTCCAGTGTGGGAGAAGAACGAATCCCCATCTTCTTCTCTTTCTTGCCGAAGGAGAATCCGGGCGTTCCTTTCTCGATGATAAAAGCACTGATGCCGTGATGCTTTTCAGCCTCTTTGTCGGTGCGGGCGAAGACTATATAGGTATCTGCTTCACCTCCGTTGGTTGTGAAGATTTTACTACCGTTGATGAGCCACTCATCACCATCGAGAACGGCTGTGGTTTTGGTTCCGCCTGCATCAGAACCTGCAGAGGGCTCGGTGAGAGCAAAAGCCCCCAGTTTGGAGCCCTCGGCCAGAGGCACCAGGTACGTTTGCTTTTGCTGGTCGCTGCCAAAGGTAGAGATGGGGTTGGCACAGAGGGAAAGATGTGCAGAAAGGGTCACGCCTGTCGAAGCACAGACCCGGGAGAGCTCCTCAACGGCGATGGCGTAGCTGATGTAATCGGCACCGGCGCCACCGAACTGCTCAGGGATGATCATCCCTGCCAGGCCAAGTTCACCGAGTTTGTCGAACATCAACTCACGGTCAAAACGTTCTTCTTCATC
>SBFN01000101.1 GCA_006226895.1 Deltaproteobacteria bacterium
AATGTTAATTGCAGTCGCATCGAAAACAGGTACTGAAATTGACCAGCACTTTGGTCATGCTGAAAAGTTTCGCATCTTCAAGTATCGCAAGGGCAGCCCTTTACAGGTCTCAGAAGTCGAAGTAGAGAAATATTGTTCCTTCGATCCCGATCACCCGTTTCGACATCGTCAGTTCGATGGTATCGCAGAGGCGCTGAAGGACTGTAAGGCTGTGGTCACCGCGATGATTGGCGATCTGCCGAAACTGGAGCTCGAAAAGCTTGGTTTCAAGGTGATCAGCATGCCCGGTCCGCTTGAGCCGGCTTTGAAGCTGGCACACGATGCGGTGTGTGACGGTCAGTGTGCAGGCAACCTTGATAAATGTGAACACCAAAGCGAGTAGCGCATAGGTGTCACTTCCAGAGATGTAATTGCCAATGGCATCGGCGGGGGAGATCCTGGGAGGGGGCTCCCCGGCCAACCTTTTTGAACATTCATCGATACAGAGACGTATCTCACATCAAGACGGCAAAGACGCCTGTTGAAGCAATCGCTTCAACAGGTTTTTTTATATTTACCAAGGGTCCGCCCCTTATAAGGAGACGATAAATGGCTACTGGATGTCCGATGATGAAGATGCAACGACAGACAGATCACCCCTGTTTTGGCGGTGATCACAGTAAGGCCGGGCGGATTCACCTGCCTGTTGCACCGGGTTGCAATATCAAGTGTGGATTCTGCGAGCGCAAGTTTGATTGTGCCAATGAAAGCCGACCTGGTGTGACCAGCAAGGTCCTTTCGCCAGAGCAGGCGGTGGAGCGGGTAACCTTAGTTAAGCGTCACATGCAAATAAAAGGCGGTGCACAGCTCAAGGTCGTCGGTATTGCTGGCCCTGGAGATCCGCTGGCAAATCCGAAGACATTCGAGACCTTTGAAAAAGTCAAAGAGGCGCATCCGGAAATGACGCTCTGTTTGTCGACCAATGGCCTTCTGTTAACTGAGTATATCGAAAAATTGCAGCGACTTGGAGTCCATAGCATCACCGTGACGATCAATGCTCTCACTCCAGAGACCGGTGCCAAAGTTTACGAGTGGGTCAAGTTTCACGGGGACACGCTAGCCGGTGAAGAAGGGGCTGCGGTTCTGCTAAAACGTCAACTCGATGGCGTGCGTTATGCCTCTGCGGCTGGAATGATGGTGAAGGTGAATCATGTTTACATCCCGGGTGTCAATGACCATGAAAGCCTCGACCTGGCTGTTAAAGTTCGTGAACTTGGTGCCGACATGATGAATATCATCCCGGTGATTCCAATCGGCCTATTCAAGGATGTTGAGCCGCCTAGCGACGCGGCGATGGAGTTGGTGCGCAACCAGGCAGAGCTAATCCTGTCACAGGCTCGGCACTGCAAGCAGTGTCGTGCTGATGCCGCTGGAGTGGTGGGGCAGGATATCGACCTTCAGGCGTTGAGTGCCTAAGGCTGATTAACGGATTAGGGGCCAGCCCCTGAGGAGTGAATCATGACACCTGAACTAATACCTTTTTTAGCCACCTGCATCTTTATCGTCGCCATGATGTATGCCAGTGTTGGACACGGTGGTGCATCTGGCTATCTAGCGATTATGGCCTTGTTCAGCCTACACCCGGAGGCGTTGAAACCGACCGCGTTGATGCTGAATATCGTTGTGGCTGGTGTCGGCACATATCTTTACTGCACGGCGAAACAGTTCTCCTGGAGGGTCTTCTGGCCCTTCGTGATTACCTCGATCCCGATGAGTTTCCTTGGCGGGACCTTCAACTTACCGCCGGATTTCTATCGTCCGATACTAGGCCTTTTTCTGTTCTACGCGGCGTGGCGTCTCTTTTTCCGTCACAGGGATGATGAATATGAATCAAAACCACCAAGTTTGCCCCTTGCGATGCTTGTTGGTGGCGTGCTCGGATTTATATCCGGTCTGATCGGTGTTGGAGGCGGGATCTTCCTGAGCCCGCTGATGATCCTTCTACGTTGGGCTCGGGTTCGAGAGGTCTCGGGGATTGCAGCAATGTTTATCCTGGTGAATTCAATGTCTGGCCTTTTCGGCCACCTGAGTAGTTTGCAGCACGTACCGACTTATGCACCGGCCTTGGCAGGCATGGCTCTGGCTGGTGGTACCATCGGTGCACTCTGCGGCAGCCGTCATCTGCCGGTGGCGACGATTCTCAAGGCGATGTCGTTTATGATGGTGTTGGCCGGGGGAAAGATGTTCTTGATATGAGTCTTTACTCTGAGAAAATTCGCAGGTGGGCCACGGACAATCGTCGTACAGGCTGTTTGCCAGATGCTGATGGTGTCGGTGAGGTTGGTTTAGAGGGAAACTTAGTCGGTCGGCGTTTGGCTGCCCGCTTTACTCTCAAGGTCGCCCTTGGCCGAGTTGCAGATGCTCGTTACGAGGTTTTTGGCTGTGGCTTTTCCATGGCGGCATGTGCCGTTGCCGCAGATCTGTCGATCGGTTATTCACTCGAGTCGATAAATGAGATCGATGCTAAACGACTGGCTTCTGTTTTGGATGGTCTGCCCGCTGATCGAAGTTATTGTGCTGAACTGGCTGTGGATGCTTTGCAGGCAGCAGCGACAAGCGTGCTTAATGGAAGCAATGTGGTTGCTGCATCACTGAAGCAAGACACAGAGCATGGAGCTCGGGTAAGATTTGATGATCCCTTATATTCTGAACTCGTACAAACTCCGCAACCCGAATCTGTTTCAACAGAAGACCGCCATCTGTTTGCCTGTCTGATGACTGTGGCAGTGCAGGAATCTAAGCATATCGCTGCTGTACTTGGCTTGGAACAGAGTGAGCTGGATTGTCTTTTGTCGCTGTTTTTTCCCGGTCAGATGGAAAATCCTTTGTGGAAAGGTTCTGTATCAGCACAAGAGCTTCCGTCAGAATGTAATGAAGAGGTTCTTTCGATACTGCTTAGTCACGTTCCGACAGATAAAGGCTCTAACCAAAATTTTGTTTCTCGTTGTTTAGCAAGGATCATTGCCGCACGAACTGCCTTGCCCGGGCATCTGTGGGTTGCCATGGGATTAACAGAACGGCCACAGTTGACTGCTGCGATCAACAGACATCTTCCGACGCTGGCCAAGGCGAATCACCAGAATATGCGCTGGAAGCGCTTTCTCTATAAACAGGTTTGTGATCTGAATGGAGGTGTGATGTGCAAGGCGCCGAATTGCGGTGTCTGTAGTGATTACAACCGCTGCTTTGTTGAGGAAGGTTCTGACTAAAATTAAAGCAGCCTGTACGGTTTTTATCCTCTGCCAGCTCCTCCTTTGAAACAAAAAGCCCAACTTAGGCCATTATCAAATATGGCAAGACTCTTGCTATAGATAGCATTAGACATCACACCACTTTACCGTCAAAGCTGCCGGCAAAATCGGTGACCCTCCCAATGAAGTGACGGGACGATTTCAAT
>SBFN01000048.1 GCA_006226895.1 Deltaproteobacteria bacterium
GAGTTTATTCAAGATTCAAGACCAGAACCTGAGTGCAAACTTCTGTGTCTATCGCTCACAATCTTTTATGTCCAACCATGATCCCGGCCCCGTTCGGAAGCTCTATCGCCAGCCGCTCAATCTGCGACAACCCAGAATGCCGCATCATCCCGACCAACTCCGGCCCGCTGTAGACTTGCCCTTCCGGGGTACCAAGAAGCATATTCAGGGAGAACGACGCCGGGAACAGAGGTGAATCACGATTCTCATCAAGGATAAACTCCTGGACTAACAGAAGTCCGTCCGGCTCAAGGGCATCAACAGCGTTAGCCAGCAGCCTGCCGCAGCCGTTTGGCCACTCGCCGTGCAGGATATGGGAAAACCAAGCCACATCGAAGCCGTCCGGCAATGGCCCGGCGAGGAAATCGCCAGCGACAAAATCGATCCGGCATGAATATCTCAGGTTCTTTGTTATCATAAAAACAGGATTTGAAACCGGTGGAGGCGCTCCATGTCGGAACACTATCACCTGATTACCTATAGCGAGGGAGAAGAGCTGGCAAATCGCCTGACCCACAGCATTGCAGCCGTTTTGAGTTTGATCGGCCTGGTAATTCTGGTGGCTGCGGCCTCCCGCACAGGCGACCTTTATCGCATCGTCAGCTCAGCCATCTTTTGCGGTTCCTTGAGTCTCTTCTATATCGTCTCAACCATCTACCATACAATTCGCAGACCCAAAGCACGTTATATTTTCCGGGTGCTTGACCACGTTGGCATCTACTTGGTGATCGCCGCATCTTACACCCCCTTCACCTTGGTATCGCTGCGCGAAAACAGCGGCTGGATTCTGTTTGGCGTGGTCTGGGGCCTCGCTACCGCCGGAGCCATATTTAAAGCGTTTATGACTCACCGCCTGGCGTTTCTCGCCCCGGTCTTCTATATCGCACTCGGCTGGCTGATCGTGGTTGACCTCGAAGGGCTGCTGACCATGGTCCCAACCAAAGGTGTGCTCTGGTTGTTGGCCGGCGGCTTGTGCTATACGGGCGGCATCCTCTTCTACGCGATCGACCGCATCCCCTATAACCACGCCATCTGGCACGTCTTTGTTATCGCCGGCAGCTTTTGCCATTACCTGGCAGTACTGTGGTACGTGGTACCGGTCAACATGTTGCCTCCGGCATAACCGCCACAGGTCAAAGGGGCGGAGTTGGGTATCAACACAAACAAGGCTAAAACATTAAGGAGTAACGCTAATGACATAAAGAAAAACCAGCAAGACGCTAAGAAAAGCAGAGAGACATAAGTGGCAAACCTTTTGTTTCTGCAGTGTCTTTCTTCGCGGCTTTGCTTTCCACTTTAGGATATTGCGTTAAAATCTTAAAGTTTTACTTGAGGTATAAGCACAACAGAAAAGGATAGGCTCTCGTGGCCTCACAACAAACAAAGGATCCGAAAACAACAGCGAATGCTCTACTTGATATCGTCAGGGAGTTAACCGGCGAAATCCACCGGCAACGGCATGACATGGAAGGGGTGCGGCTCGACAGCACGCTGGATCATGATCTGGGGCTCGACAGTCTGGCCCGCGTTGAACTCTTTTCCCGTATCGAAAACCGTCTCAAAGTCACTCTGCCGGAGCGAATTTTAGCCGATGCGGAAACACCTCGTGACCTGCTGCGGGCAGTCCTCGGCGCTGCCACTGCGGTGGATCTGCCAAGCGTTCATGAGCTTTCGCGTCTCACTCTCGACGAGGTGTCGACAACCCCAATCGCCGCAACAACCCTGCTTGATGCCCTGCAGTGGCATGTCGACAACCACCCCGATCGACCGCACATCCAACTCTACGAGGACCGGGGTGACGGCCCGATCATCACCTACGCACAACTCTGGTCCGGGGCACAGCAAGTTGCCGTCGGCCTGCAACACCTCGATCTGCAACCCGGCGATCCGGTTGTCATCATGCTGCATGCCGGTCACGAGTACTTCTACAGTTTCTTCGGCATCCAGCTGGCTGGCGGCATTCCTGTACCGATCTACCCTGCCCCACGCGCTTCACTGATCCGCGACCATCTCAATCGACACGTAAGCATCCTCAACAACTGCCGTGCGGTGATCCTGATCACCCAGAAGGAAGCCAAACCTCTCGCGCAAATGCTGAAATCCCAGGTCGAGGGACTCTGTCATATCGTCACCAGTGCCGAATTGACTGCGACCCGGGGGCAATTGGAGCGCCCGGTCATCGGCCCGCTCGATACAGCCTTTCTGCAGTACACGTCCGGGAGCACCGGCAACCCCAAGGGTGTAGTCCTCACTCATGCCAACCTGTTGGCAAATGTCCGCACTATGGGTGAACACATGGAGGTGACGTCGCAAGACGTGTTTGTCAGCTGGCTGCCGCTCTACCATGACATGGGCCTGATCGGTGCCTGGTTCGGCAGCCTTTATTACGCCACCCTGCTGGTCGTGATGTCACCATTTGCCTTCATTGCCCGGCCGCAACGCTGGCTCCAGGCCATTCACCGTCATCGCGGCACCTTATCGGCGTCTCCAAACTTCGGCTACGAACTCTGTCTGCGACGGCTTGGCGAGAAGCATCTGGCCGGACTCGACCTGAGCAGTTGGCGGGCGGCCATGAACGGTGCCGAACCGGTCAGCCCGGACACGACCCGACAATTTTGCGCACGTTTTCAAACTTACGGTTTTCAGTCTGCAGCGATGATGGCGGTTTATGGCCTGGCGGAAAACTCCGTGGGGTTGACTTTTCCGCCTTTGGCGCGCGGGCCGCTCATCGATCGAATCCAGCGTGATGCCTTCATGCTCAGAGGACAGGCGGTGCCGGCGGCGGCAAACGATCAAAGCGCCCTGGAGTTTGTCTCTTGCGGAACCCCTCTCAATGACCACCAGGTTCGCATTGTCGACCCTGCGTCTCTGGAGTTGCCCGAGCGCCAAGAGGGTCATCTACAGTTCATGGGACCTTCCTCGACCAGCGGCTACTTTCGCAATCCGGCCGCCACCGCGCAGCTCTTCCGGGAGGATTGGCTTGATTCCGGCGATCTCGCTTATATCGCCAACGGAGAGGTCTACCTGACCGGGCGGGTCAAAGACATCATCATCCGCGCCGGCCGCAATATCTACCCGCACGAACTGGAAGAAGCGGTCGGCAAGCTCGACGAGGTCAGAGCCGGACGGGTGACTGCTTTCGGCAGCACCGACAAGGAATCCGGCACCGAACGTCTGATCGTGCTGGCCGAGACCCGGCTTCGTAATGAGCAACCGCGAGAGGAACTGCGCACAGAGATCAACCGGGTGGTCATGGACCTGGTTGGCGCACCGCCCGACGATATCGTGCTGGCGCCGCCGCACACCGTGTTGATAACGTCCAGCGGCAAAGTGCGACGTGC
>SBFN01000047.1 GCA_006226895.1 Deltaproteobacteria bacterium
GAGATAGGCCAGTAGTCGGCCGTGCCGATCGCGTTCAGGATCGTCGAGGGTCAGGGTCACCTGGTGACCTTTGACCTGTTTGATGTTGAAGGTTTTGGCTTGTTGATAGATCGCTCTTTGTCTGGCAGCTGAAATTCCTTTTTTGATGAGATAACTATCGCGCTTGGAATCTTCTCTTTCCGGCGTGTCGATACCGATCAGGCGGACTTTGCCGTGCGGGTCAACCTTGAGGGTGTCACCGTCGTAGACCCAGCTGACTGTGCCTTGCAGGGCAGACCCCGAATCTTCCGCACAGGCGGACAGGGCCAGAGTGACGCTCAGGCAAAGAATAAGTGACAGGAGGCGCAAGTTTAACCGCGCCCCCAGAAAAGACGGCAGAAGATTCCGGTGCAGAGTCCCCAGACCAGGTTATAGGCAAAGATGAAGAGCGGGGTCAGTTGACCGAGTTCAAGACCGAACCAACCGTACCGGGTCATATAGGGGTAGACAAAAAGGAGTTGAAAGGCCGTCGGCAGAAGGCTGATCCACAAGCCCTTGCGAGCCCAGTGGCGGCGGGATTTGAGGGGGCCGATTACCAGAAAATAAACCAGCCCCCAGAGGCCACCCCAGATCATGCGTGAGTAGATCCAGTCCGGACTCAGAGAGGGGCTTATACGGACGCCAGCCATGGCAGGAAACCCCATCTGCCCGGATTGCCAGGCCACCAGGCTGCTGCAAAGCCCGGCAAGCAGGCCGGCACAGAAACAGATTGATAACAGGGCTCTGGTGTGTGGCATGGTTTCTCCTGCGCGATACGGTTCAGTCTTCTTTCAGGGCATCACCTTCGTTCATGCTGCCCGTGCGGTAGCCTTGAAGGTCAAGGGCCACGTAGGTAAATCCGGCGCCTTTGAAGACGGTCAGGATTTTCTCACGCATTTGATCATCGATGATTCGCGATAGCTCGTCAAGGGCAACTTCTATGCGGGCGGTTTCATTGTGATAGCGAACGCGAAAGGTATGAAAATTATTTTCCCGCATAAATGTCTCGCAGAGATCGATCTGCTGCAGACGCTCTGCGGTAATGCGGGTGCCGTAGGGGAAGCGTGAGGCCAGGCATGCGAAGGCCTGTTTTTCCGATGTCGGCAGTCCGCTACGACGGCTCAAGGTACGGATGTCTTCTTTGCTCAGCTCAGCTTCGAGCAAAGGAGAGCGAACTCTCAGTTCTTTGGCCGCTTCCCGGCCTGGCCGGTAGTCATCGAGGTCATCCAGGTTCGAGCCGTCGAGGACTTCTGCATAACCGAGCTCTTTTGCTTTGAGCAGGCAGATTTCAAAGAGCTCTTTCTTGCAGTGGTAGCAGCGGCGGGGCGGGTTGTCGGCAAAGCCCGGGATCAAAAGCTCGTTGCTGTCGACAACCAGCTGCTGGACCCCGAGATCCTGCGCCAGCTTAACGCTTTCGTTAAACTCATGGCTTGGGTAGGTCGGCGAGGTTGCTGTCAGTGCAATAACACGTTCGGCGCCGAGGACGTCGCGGGCTGTCTGTAGCAGGAAGGTTGAGTCGACGCCGCCTGAAAAAGCGACCACAGCCGAACCCAGTTCAGTGAGAATGTCTTTCAGCTTTTCAAATTTGCTATCAATAGTCATGAGATAATTAAGGACTCCGTCTGGTGAGCCGGAGTCCTTATCCGTGAATGAAATGTTATCTCTGGTTCTGCCAGAGGTCTATTGTGGCAACGAGCTCGCGCTCCTCAAAGAGTCTTTCGCGATTTGGCGATCGTCGTTGTCAGTCGCTTAAATAAAATACATGAAGCGATGATCGAGCTCTTTTTCTACACCCATCTTCTGTGCATCGTCACATAGATCTTTCAGTGTGACGGACTCCAGGTAGTCATTGAGACGCTTGCTTGCTTCTCTCCAGACATTCTGGGTCACGCATTCGGTTTCCATATCACATTCTTTCTTGCAGCCTTTTCCTGATTTGATACAGTCGACGAGGGCCATCTCACCTTCTGCTGCCATGATGATCTGGTGGACAGTGATTTCGTGTGGTTTTCGAGACAGGAAATATCCGCCCTGTGGCCCTCTGCGGCTTTTCAGAAGCCCGCCACGTTTGAGGTCTTGAAAAATTTGCTCCAGGTAGCGTGGAGAGATGTTCTGACGACGGCTTATGTCCTTGATTTGCGCAGGCAAAGTGCCGGCATGGTAGGCCATGTCAAAGAGAGCTCGCAGGCCATAGCGGCTTTTCGTCGATAAGCGCATATAGTAATCTCCTTAAAACTTAGTTGGTAGAATTCTTATTAAAGTTTATTTTACTTGTCAAGAACTTAGTTGTTGTTAGGCTTTTGTCATGTGAGTAAATGCCGTATAATAATGACACTTTTCATGCGTGGTAAGGGTGTTGATGATGAATGAGCCGCCTTTTGGAACAAAAGCTCCGGTTGCGTGGCGTCCTGCCGGGTTGATCAGCTGGTACGGCCCTGACGGCACCCCTCTGGTGTTGGTGACGTCCTGGATTGCATTGGTTGGTGGTTCCTTGCCTCGTCTTCGTACGGCATGGTGCGGTCGTTTCGATTCTGATTCGCGTTATTGGCCGGGCGGTGATTTTATCCTGAACGTACCCCATGAAAGCGACCTTGAGACGATCGGTAGCATTATGGACAAAGGCAAGTTCTGTCTGCATGCTGAGGATGAACTGCCCTATTCATGTCTTTCGGGTATAGCAGCGACAGCCCCTCGCTTGCTGGAGTGTGCTGTGCAGATTGAATGTGTCGCAGGGCGCCTGATAGAAACAGACTTTGAAGCAGAGCTTTGTGGCGACGTGGCGCGTGTGCATAGAGACGGAGTCAACCTGGATTCGTTTGAGATCCCGGATCTTTGCGCGATTGACCCCTTGAGCCCATAGATAAAAAGTTTTCCGCGTTTAAGCAAACGCCGGCTCTTCAGCCGGTTCAGATCACTGACAAACCCCGCATTTTGAAATGCGGGGTTTGCTTTTTTTATTTATCTGTAAAGCCATGATTATTATTCGATCAAGTCAAGGTTGCCAGATTTTAAGCAGCGCATCGGCCATCTCGGCCGGACTGTCGGCAATGCTGACACCGCATTCGGCGAGAAACGCTTTCTTACTTGCGGCGTCGCCCTTGCCGCCGGAAATGATCGCGCCAGCATGACCCATTCGTTTACCGGCAGGAGCGGTAGCGCCGGCGATGAAGGCCGCGACCGGCTTGGTCATATGATCGTGAACAAATGCCGCGGCCTGCTCTTCGGCATCACCACCGATCTCGCCGATCATGATAATCGACTCGGTCGCCGGGTCGTCCTCAAACATTTTCAAGACGTCGAGATGGCTGGTGCCGTTAACCGGATCACCACCGATGCCGAC
>SBFN01000230.1 GCA_006226895.1 Deltaproteobacteria bacterium
TCCTTCATTGCAGAAAAATGCTCTCCGGTAATCAGGTCACGGGTTTCATCATTGAGAGGGGTATGCACCGAGATAACGTCAGCCATACTGACCAGTTCATCGAGAGATACCAGACGGGTACCAAAGTCCGCGGCCCGTTTCTCACTGATGTAGGGGTCATAAACCAACACCTCCATCTCGAAGGCACGGGAACGCAAAGCCACACGCCCGCCGACTTTACCCAGGCCTATGATGCCCATGGTTTTATGCTTGAGTTCGTATCCGGTAAAAGGGGCTCTTTGCCACTGGCCGCCTTTCAGGCTGGCGTTGGCGTCCGGCACGTTACGGCACATAGAGAGAAGGATCGCCATCGAATGCTCGGCCGCAGAGTTGGTGTTGCCAAAGGGAGCGTTGACGACAATGATGCCGCGTTCACTGGCAGCCACCACATCGACATTATCGATACCGACCCCGGCACGGGCAACCATTTTCAGATTCGTAGCGTGGCTCAAAAGCTCGGCGTCCACCTGGGTTCCTGAGCGGGTAATGATGGCATCATAACTGCCGATCAAACCATGCAGCTCAGAGGTGGCCAAGCCAAGGCGCACGTCCAGCTGGACTCGCGGATCCTTCTCAAGGAGCTCAAGACCTTTTTCCGAGATCTCGTCTGTAACGATGACTTTCATGTCCTTCTTTCCTTCCGGGAGACTGGGGGGAAATACTTTGAGGCGGTGATTCTAAGATGAAGATTTTTCGCTGTCAACGTTCTCTTTACGTATACGTTAAGACTTTCCGGAGGATGAGATCTGGGCCTCTGTCAATATGATACAGAGACACTCACCCGTGGCATAAGTTGTCCCATCCAGGCTACAAACTTCACCGTGAACCATCACCTTGCGCCCCTGGACTGAAACAATCTTTGTATTGACCTGTACAACCGTCTGAATCGGTAACAACTGTCGAAAGCTGACGTTCAGGTTGCCGACCACAACCTTGTGCCCATCGGCCCAGGCGGCCAGACCAAGGACTTCGTCAAGCACCGCTGCGATACTGCCGCCATGGGCGTGCTCGGGAGGGCCTTCTGTCACCGGTCCAAACCAGACGCGCGCCACCAGGTTCTTCTCCTGATCACGAAAATAGCTCATGCGAAAGCGGTTGCCGGTCCGGTCTCCCGAAACAAAGCGCAGCGTTTCACCAACCAGCGCTGGAGCATCGAAAGGCTCCCAACCCATCTCACCTTGCAAATCAACTTCAGGCACAGCAACCTCCAAAAGGAAAATGGGGGCACTCCCCAAGCAGGAAGCGCCCCCACACATTTCCAGGGTGCACTTTTACAAACGGTGCACCCGAGTCATTAACCGTTCTTGCTCTCAAATTCCTTCATGAAGCTGGCAAGTGCATCAACTCCGGCCAACGGCATGGCGTTGTAAATCGAGGCGCGGATACCACCGACGCTGCGGTGGCCTTTGAGTGCATACAGTCCTTTTTCGCCGGCTTCTTTGAGAAACTTGGCTTCGAGCTCTTCACTGGCCAGGTTGAAACTGACATTCATGGTGCCGCGAACTTCAGGCTGAATGACGCCGCGGTAGTAATCACCGGCATCGATCAGGTCGTAAAGGGTCTTGGCTTTCTGCTCATTGATCTTCTCGATCGCGGCAATTCCACCCTGCTCCTGCAACCACTCCAGCACCAGGCCGGTAACGTAGATGGCGAAGGTGTTGGCGGTATTGGTCAAAGAGTTATCCTTGGCACACTGCTCATAGTTGAGCAACACCGGGGTCTCCGCAGAAGCGTGTCCGAGCAGATCTTCGCGGATAACAACGATCGCGGTTCCGGAAGGCCCGAGGTTTTTCTGCAGGCCGGCATAGATGCAACCGAACTTGCTGTAATCGACCACACGGGAGAGAATCTCCGAGGTCTGGTCGGCGATCAGGGGCACATTGCCGGCATCCGGGAACTGGCTGTAGCGAGAGCCATAAAGGGTGTTGTTGGTGGTGATGTGCAGGTAGGCCGCGTCCTGATCAATCATCTCGGGGGTGATGGCTGGCAGTCGATCGTAATTGGTGTCGGCGCTGCTGGCAATAACCTGGATATCGCCGTAACCCTTGGCATCCTTGTTGGCCAGCTTGGCGAAATTGCCCGTCTCGACATAGAGACACTTCTTGCTCGCCGAACGACCGGCCAGGTTCATCGGCAATGCGGAGAACTGCATGCGCGCGCCGCCATGAACAAAGAGGATCTTGTAATTGTCCGGCAGGTTGGTCAACTGACGGAAACGCTCCTGGGCATCCAGGAGAACTTTTTCAAATTGCTTGGCGCGGTGGCTGACTTCGATCACGGAGACGCCCATGCCCTGAAAATCGAGAAATTCTTCACGAATACGTTCCATCACAGGAATCGGCAACATCGCCGGGCCTGCACCGAAATTATAAACTTGCTGAGACATGAGATCCTCCTGCCTGAATGTTTGGATATACCATTTAAAGGATACGAACTTTGATAACGCCATCAATCGCTTCAAGCGCCTGAACAAGGTCTTCCGTAGGTTCTTTATCGATGTCAATAATATTGTACGCCACTTCGTCGCGGCTCTTGTTGATCATGTCAATCACATTCAGTTCCCGATCCGCTAATATGGAGAGGACCTGGTTGAGCATCTTCGGTACATTGCGGTTGGAGAAGGCGATGCGGAAGCCACCATTACGCTCGAGGGCAAGGTTCGGGAAATTGACGGAATTCCTAATGTTGCCGTTTTCGAGGAAATCAATCAACTGATCGGCCACCATGATGGCACAGTTCTCTTCCGCCTCTTCGGTGCTGGCACCGAGATGAGGGATCGGCACGACCTTATCGTTGCCCATCAGCTCCTGAACCGGGAAGTCGGTCAGGTACTTGCCAATCCGACCATTCTCCAGACCTTTGAGAATCGCCTCTGTATCAGCGACCTTTTCCCGCGACAGGTTGATCAGGGTTGCGCCCTGCTTAAAGCTGTCGACCAACTCCTTGTTAATCAGATTACGGGTCGCTTCGAGGACCGGCAGGTGCAGGGTCACGATATCCGACTTGGAGAGCAGCGATTGCATATTCTCCATCTTCTCGATATCACGCGACAGACGCCAGGCCGCAGCGACGGAAAGAGCCGGGTCATAACCGAGCACTTTCATACCGAGCATCAGACCGGTTTCTGCGACCAACGAGCCGATCGCGCCGAGCCCGACAACGCCGAGGGTCTTGCCCTTCAATTCTGTCCCCCCATAGGTTTTCTTGCCACCTTCAACCAGCTTGTGGAGCTCCTCGGCTGTCTTGCCCTGGCCTTCTTTACGGACAAACTCGATGGCACCGACGATATCCCGGGTGGAGAGCAGCATGGCCACGGCCAGCTCCTTGACCGCGTTGGCATTAGCTCCCGGCGCATTAAAGACGACGATGCCTCGTTCGGTGCAGTTTTCTACCGGGATATTGTTAACCCCGGCACCAGCACGGCCAATAGCCTTGACCGATTTTTCAATATCATCCGGCTGCAATACATGACTGCGCAGCATCAGCGCATCGGGGGTGCCAATTTCGCTGGCAATTTCGTACTTGTCGAGGGAGAACTTTTCTAAACCCTTGACAGAGATTTTGTTGTAAGTGCGGACTTTGTTCATCGATTGACTCCTGGCAAAACATAGTTGAGTGAAAAACAAAAAACGCCGCACAGCCCAGATGAGGACATTCATGGTCGGCGATCTTTGTTTTCAGTAGGTGTAGATAGCTACCGGAAGGCCGTTTTTACTACTTTTCCCGGCAATTTGTCAATGCCCTCAGCGGGTAATCCTGCGCGCCTCGAGGTAAAAGCGTTTTTCATCCGCTTCGCCCATGGAAAAGGTCTTGCGCGGCAAAGCGC
>SBFN01000046.1 GCA_006226895.1 Deltaproteobacteria bacterium
ATCGACTCACGTTTCAGCTCAGCCGTGTTGGCACCAGCCAGGATCAGCTCGCGCAACTCCTCGAACATCGGCATAACCTGGTAGAAACCGACCCGACCCTTGTATCCTGTATCATTACACTTTGCACAACCCTCGCCCTTGTAACTGTTAAACCCATCGACCTGGTCTTCGGGAACACCGGCCTGGACAAGGGTCTCTTTCGGGATATCTTCCGGGACCTGACACTCCTGGCAAAGGCGACGGCCAAGACGCTGTCCGGTAATCAGGTTGACCGCGGAGGCCACCAGGAAGGGCTCGATGCCCATATTGAGCAGGCGGTTGACGGTGCTCGGGCAGTCATTTGTATGTAGTGTGGAAAGCACCAGGTGACCGGTGAGTGCGGCCTTGACCCCAATCTCGGCCGTCTCAAAGTCACGGATCTCACCAATCATGATGATGTCCGGATCCTGGCGCAGGAAAGCACGCAAAGCAGAGGCGAAGTTAAGACCGATCTCCTCGTGCATCTGCACCTGGTTGATGCCGGCAAAGTTAAACTCGACCGGGTCTTCGGCAGTAGAGATATTTTCCGTTGGTGTGTTCAATTCTCCGAGTGCGGAATAGAGGGAAACCGTTTTGCCGGAGCCGGTTGGCCCTGTGACCAGAACCATGCCGAATGGCTTGTGAATCTGCTCCTTGAACCACTTCAGCGACAGCTCTTCGTAACCGCTTGGTCATATCCAGTTGCAGGTTCGACTTGTCGAGCAGACGCAGGCAGATTTTTTCACCAAACAGGGTCGGCAAACAGTTGACTCGGTAGTCCATGTCTTTGCCGCCGGGAAGTTTGATCTTGATACGACCGTCCTGAGGCAAACGCCGCTCGGAGATATCCATCTCCGACATGATTTTGATACGCGAAGTCAGAGCGTTCTTGAGCTTCAAAGGCGGCTTCATCACTTCGTGAAGAACACCGTCAATACGATAACGAACCCGGAATGATTTTTCGTAGGGCTCGACGTGAATATCGGAGGCGCCCTTCTTGATCGCATCGGTAAGGATCAGGTTGACCAGCTTGACAACCGGAGCATCTTCACTTGCTTTCTCCAGTTCACCGGTATCGATCTGGTCTTCTTCGTCGATAACCTCCAGATCGATATCATCGAGATCGCCCATAACATCATCGAAGGACGCACTCTGGTCGTAATACTTATCGATAGCGCTCTTGATGCTGTTTTCTGCAGAGACGACGATTTCGACGTTATAGCCGGTCATAAACTTGATGTCGTCGATGGCGAAGATATTGGAAGGATCGGCCATGGCGACTATCAGCGTCGAGCCGGCACGGTTGACCGGAATCAGTTGGTACTTCTGCACGACTTCGGCAGGAATTAAATTGATGACGCTTTCATCGATTTCAAACTCACTGAGGTTAATCGACGGAACACCATATTGTCGCGACAGAAAAGCTGCGAGGTCCTCTTCTTTCAGAAAACCCAGCTTAACCAGGCTGGCCCCGAGACGGCCACCAGTGGCTTTCTGCTCCTCAAGAGCCTTGCCAAGTTGTTGCTGATCAATCAATTTGTTGCGAACCAGAAGTTCGCCGAGACGATTAGCAGACATAAAAAATAATCTTCTTCCCCCGGAAGCCCGTCGGGTCTGATAAAGGGCTATAACTTAAAGCGTTATCTGACACCGACACCCACCCCCTAGATACTGGCTGTCAAAAGAGACAGCCTCACAATAAAAACAATTTCGACATTCTAGCGAAAGCGCAAGAGGCCTGTCAAGCGAGATACCATGTAACCCGCTGAAATCAAAACTCAAATTTCAGCCGAAACATCCAGGGCCCGGCGCATGACAAACGGCTCAGGGGCTTGACCAAACCAGAGGGCAAATGCCGCCTCACCTTGCGCTGCAAGCATGCCCAGGCCATCAGCGGCGGCCAGTCCGCGCGCTCTCGCCTGAGCAAGCAAGATCGTCGGCTCAGGAGTATAGACCATGTCAAACACAGTTCCACTGGGCTTGAGACAATCGACAACGGGAAAACCGAAGTCTTCCCCCTTGAGGCCGACTGCAGTAGTGTTGACCAGCAAATCAACCGGTTCGTCGCAAGTCTTCAGCAAGGATGAACCCAGTTCATACTCAGCAAAAGCCGTGCCTGAAAACTTTGCGGAGAATTCTTCGATCAACTGTTTCGACCTGCTAGCTGTTCGATTGGCAATTCCGACCCAGGCAACCTTTGCCTGACAGAGGGCAACCAAGGCCGCACGACAGGCGCCACCGGCCCCTAGCAACAAGACCCGTTTACCAGCCACATCGCAGCCCAGTTCCTGTTTCAGGGCCTTTAACAGGCCGGGGCCATCTGTATTGTAACCTTTGAGACGGCCGTTATCGTTAACGATTGTATTGATCGCACCGATCATTTGCGCAGAGGCATCAAGTTCATCGACCAGGTCGCAGGACGTTTCTTTGTGCGGGATGGTGAGGTTGACTCCTCGCAGCGACATGGCACGAATCGCTTTAACAGCGTCACATAACTGTGCCGCGGTGACGTGAAATGGCACGTAAACCGCATCCAGGCCACTGGCCTGAATCGCCAAGTTCTGCATACGTGGCGAAAGGGAGTGTGCTACCGGATCACCAAAGATGCCAACCACATCTGTCTTGCCGCTCACCTGCATATCACTTCGCTCCATCGGGTCTGAAGTTATCACCACAATCGAGGTATTCTCGATATTCGACCACCTGTGCGTCCACCAATTTTTCTCGGGCCCGTTCAATATCCATGAGGACCGCTTCCTGCAAATCATCAACCGAAGCAAATTTACGTTCGCCGCGCAGTCGGTCAACAAAGTAGATCCTCAAGCGTTGCGCATAAAGGTCACCCTGAAAATCAAGGAGATGAATCTCCAGCGTTGTTTTCTTTCCGGAAAAAGTTGGTCTATGGCCGATATTGATAACGCCATCGAAATAACGATCACACCACTTCACCTTGACGGCATAGACGCCATCACAGGGCAGCAACTCCTTTTCGGTTGAGAGGTTAGCGGTCGGGAAGCCGAGCTTGCGCCCTCGCCCGTCGCCGTGAACAACCTTACCATCGAGGGTATAGTTACGACCGAGTACGTTCACCGCGTCGGCAACCCTGCCATCTTTCAGAATTTTCCGGATGGCCGTTGAGCTATGCACCTGCTGCGAAACCTGGACCGGTTCCAGCACTTCCAGTGTAAAACCGTACTCCCGGCTCTTCTCCACAAGGAAAGCCGCATTGCCCTCACGATTACGACCAAAAGCGTAGTCATAACCAATAATCAGGTGTTTAACGCCCAACTTGCCAACGAGTAGATCACGGACAAAAGCTTCTGCGGACATTTCGGCCAACTGCTGATTAAAGTTGAGAACGACCAGCAGGTCGACACAGGAAGCAGTCAGAAGACGAACTTTTTCTTCAGGGGTGTTCAAACGCAGCGGAGCCTTCTCGGGTGCCAGCATATGCAGAGGATGCGGCTCAAAGGTCACGACTGCAGCCGTCCCCTTCAACTCGCGCGCTCTGTCGACGACGCGCCGAAAAATTTCTCGATGGCCAAGATGGACACCGTCGAAATTGCCGATCGTCAGCACCGTTCGGCAAGGCCTTTCTGGCAAATTATTGAGATCTCTTACAACCTGCATTGCGATATCGGGCGACCCTGTATGAAAGAAGACCTTCCTGGCAGCTATCGTTTCAAGGAAGCTGACCCTTTCGGGAAAAGCCCTTCAAAGTTGACATGATCGTTAGCGTTTTCTTTTCCCGCGACTCTCTCGTCGCGTTCCTCGAACCGGGTGTTTTTCTGCAACCAGACGAAAATCAATTTCACGGCGGTCAAGATCAACCTGATGAACAGAGACCTCAACCGTAGTGCCGATAGTGAACTCACGCCTGCGATTCATACCGATCAGGCGATGACGCTCCTCTTCGTACTGATAGAAAT
>SBFN01000248.1 GCA_006226895.1 Deltaproteobacteria bacterium
AAGGGTTCGGTGGTTCTGGCCCTGTCCAATCCGAATCCTGAGATTGTCCCTGACCTTGCCCTGCAGGCGGGTGCCTCTTTCGCCGCCGATGGCAAGAGCGTCAACAACGCTCTGGCCTTCCCCGGCCTCTTCCGTGGTGCTTTGAACGTGCGAGCCACCCGCATCAACAACAAGATGAAGATTGCAGCAGCCAAGGCAATAGCCAAGCATGCGGAGGAGAATGAGTTGGTTCCTTCCCTGCTCCATCCCAGTGTACATAAGGAAGTAACGACTGCTGTCGAGCGTGCGGCTCTTGAGTCAGGTGTGATCAAGCACTGGGATTGATCTAAGCCAGTGGCCCTCTGGATTCTGCTCTTTGCTGGAGAGTCATGGGTCCAGCTAAGCTATCGAAAGACTGCGCCGACGAGGATATTAACCTCGTCGGCGCAGTCTTTTTTGTAAGGTGCGCGCTTCTCCTGTTGCCAGTTTCCCTGAACCTTCACCGTTCTGCCGTGCTGGCAAGGCATAAGTTTTGACCGTTGCCGGCAAACAAGATAAACTCTTCGTGTAGAAAAGCTACTCATAATTGTATTTTGAAGCATTCTGGAGTGCGTATGAAAAACTCGGCACGTGTCGCAGAGATTTTGCAGAAGATCACGAATCACGGTAAAGAAAACCTTGCAGATATTCTGCATGAAATTGGTGAAGCAGTCCCCCTGATTACAGGCAAATCACGTTTTCGCCTCTACCTGGAAGATTTGACCGGAGGTATCCTGAGCTGCGTGCTGACCACCGGACGTAGCCGGCAGTCAATTCGCGAATATGTTTTCTCCCTCACCGATGAAAACTACCTGGTTTCCAGAGTCTATATTGAGCAGCAGGATGCCGAGTTCGACGACCGGGTGCGTCTGCCGCCCCGGGCACGGCAACTCGCCGAAGATTTTGGGCTCATGGCCTCAACCCAGTTGCCGCTGGTACACAAGGGGCGCTCTATCGGAGTTGTTTGCGTCGACAGCACCCGAACCGGCCTCACGTTGAATGAGGACGGCCGCCAGGATTTGCGGGACTTCTTTGCTTCTGTAATGCCCGTGCTCGATCAGGCCCGTAAGTATCATCAGCAGATCATTGTGGCTCGCTTGATTGACAGTTCTAAAAAGAAAGAAGCCGCCCGAACTATGGTGCGCTCGGCCGTAAAGTTGATTGACAAGCTCTCTCTGGCATCGGTGCTGGTGCCGTCACGTATCGGCGCTGAAGATGACGGGCGCGGTCTTCAGGTGCTTGCTTCATACGCCCAGGATAAAGAAATCCAGCGCCTCTACGAGGATGAAAAGCTTATTGACTTGAGCTCCGGCAAGTCTCTGCTCTCCCAGTATATCAATGAGGAAGGTGTGATCACCGATGAGACTTTGTTGCGGCCGCTCTATCTGCCCAGCCTCAAAGCCCAGTCGCTGCAAAAACGTTATCTTACCGAGCAAATCGGCCTGACCTCCCTGTATGTGGTACCGCGTTATGATGGCCGCACCAGGCGGATTACCTGCCTGGTCAATTACTTTACCCGTGAGCCCTACCGCTTCAGTGATTTTGAACGCGGCTTGCTGGAAGCGCATGCCGAAATGGCCGAACGGGTCATCCAGGAAATCGGTGATGAACACATGGAGATCCAGGTCCTGTCGGAAATCAATGACCTGCTTCAGGAGCATTTTGAGGGGACGCAACCTTTTCTGAACCGGGTTCTGGCTAAAGCCACGGAGCTGATTGGTGCCGATACCGGCAGTATTGCGTTGGTGAGGGAGCGTGACAGCAACGATTGGCTTATTGTTGAAGAAGATGATGGTACGCTGGTGGGAGCGAAAAGTAAGGAATGGCTGAAAAAAAATATTCCTGTGATGCCGATTGGAGGTTTAGAGCTTTCCCGCTCTGAGCGCAGTTTAACCGGCTATGTTGCATCAACACGTAAACCATTGATCGTGGACGACTCTTTTCTGGAGAAGGCCGGAGATGGTTTCTATCGTCAGGTAACCCAGGATATCCGCAGCGAAATTGCCGTTCCGGTAACCGTGGAAGAAAAAGTCCTTGCTGTCGTTTGTTTGAGTAGTATGACGTCGCACTATTTCACCGAAGAGCATCAACGTATCCTGCAGATCATCGTGCAGATGATCGCACGTCATCTGGCTGGTCTGCTGCAGATAGAGCGTTTGACTTCGGAAGTTCAAAGGTTGCAGTCGGATGTTACCTACCGTGACCCGAAAATCTCCTCGTACCGACTTGGCAACGTGATTGGCAATTCAAGCAAGGCCGGGGAAATTGTCTCGACCATCGAGACCATCACCCCGCCACTCTATCGGCGCATCCTCATGTGGCAGCGAGCTAATTTGCGTGAAGCGGTACTGGGGCTGCCTACCGTACTGATTACCGGGGATACCGGCAGCGGCAAGGAGTTTCTCTTCAACAACCTTTACTCTCGTCTTAACGAGATGCATCGTGCCGGCTCAACCTCAGCCAAAGAGTTGCCGGTGACCAAGACAAATATCGCTGCTTATAGCGGAGAGCTGACCTACTCGGAGCTGTTCGGACACAAACGTGGTGCCTTCACCGGCGCCCACGCTGATCGTTATGGCATTATTGAAGAGGCCAGCGGTGGCGTGGTGTTCCTCGATGAGATCGGTGATGCGGACCCGAAAACCCAGGTGCAGTTGTTGCGCTTCCTCGACAATGGCGGCTTCGTTCGTCTCGGTGACAATCAGACCCGTTTCGCACGGGTGTTGCTGGTCGCTGCGACCAACCAGGACCTGCCGCGGTTGATTGCAGAAGGGCGCTTTCGTGCTGATCTCTATCATCGCCTGTCGGAGTTGACTATCGCCGTGCCATCCTTGAACCAGCGCCGCGAGGATATCCCCGATCTCGCAGTCCACTTCCTGGGGCAGCTTTATCGTATCTATCGCCTCGCCGAGGAGCCGATTGATCAGGTGCCAACGATCAGTGCCGAGGCTCAAGATCTCCTGACCAGGCATGATTACACAGGTAATATTAGGGAGTTACGTTCAATACTTCTGCGCGCCCTGCTCTTTCGGCAGGGGCCGATCATCACAGGAGAAGACCTGCAGCGATCACTGGCTTCAGGTCATCAACCTGTTCTCACAGAAAACGCGGAACAAGATCCTGTTCGCCGTATACAGAGAGCTCTGCAGGAGGGCGATGGAGACTTCTGGAGCCTGGTACACCGACCGTTTGTCGATAATCAATTAACGAGGGACACTGTCTGTGCGTTGGTTGATGCAACGCGACGTGGCGGTGCGCGCAACATGCCTGATATCGCTGCTGCACTGAGGGCGTGTGAACCACATTCCCAGAATGCAGATAACAGCGCAGGTTCTACAAGTTCAAGAATTTCCTTTATAAGACAGTCAGAATTTAAAGGCTTGCCATTCAGGACCCAGAGGTCGCTTGTTCTCTGCCATCAGGCGGGTGTACGGCAGGACAACTTTGTCTGGTTTGCTTGGCCGAAAACAGTGTGATGGGGTTGGAGAACTATCTTCTCTGGGCGTACTAAAAGACGACACTGCACAAGGAACGGGCGCTGCTTAGGGTATGCAGGAAAAGGAGCTGAATAGTAAGCAGGGTCTTCCGGCAGAGCCCTTTCTGCTGTTTTGCTATCTGTAAAACTCCAGGTTTTTCTGTACAAAACCTTCGACACTGTCAATCTGACTCTGCATATCCATGATCCGGTTTTCGAGCAGGATGATCTCCTCGTCCAAGCGATTGCCACGGTCTTTGACTGCCTGCTGGCGGAAGCGAAGCTCCTCACGGGCCCTTTGCAACTCATCCTGCTGGTTGGAAGCAAAAGCTTGAGGCAGATTATTCTCTTCACGTTGAAACTGCTCCAGAACATCTTCAATGCGGTT
>SBFN01000044.1 GCA_006226895.1 Deltaproteobacteria bacterium
CCAGGAACATTATCAGAGCTGTCTCCCGCCAGAGCCTGCACTTCAACAACTTTATCGGCACCACCGAAGCGTTCAAAGACTTCTGCCGGACCGGAGATCTTATCCTTCATGGTATCGAGTAGACAAACACGATCATTGACGATCTGCATCAAGTCCTTATCACCTGTGACAACGGTCACCTCTATTCCCCTGGCGGCGAACTTGCCTGCCAGAGTCGCGATAATATCGTCCGCCTCGTATCCGGCCTTTTCGATTCCAGGTAGATTAAAGGCCTCAACCACCCGTTTGATATACGGGATCTGCGGCACCAGGTCTTCCGGCATCGCCGAGCGGTTCGCCTTGTATTCCGGGTAAATCTCCTTGCGGAAGGTCGGCCCCTTGCTGTCAAAGATCACAGCCAGTTGATCAGGGTGTGATTCTCGAATTACCTTGAGCAGCATATTGGTGAAACCATAGATAGCGTTGGTCGCCATCCCCTGTGAATTGGACAGGTGGCGGATGGCATAATAGGCACGGTAGATATAACTTGAACCGTCGATCAGAAAAAGCCGCTGGGGCTGATTGGGCATGGGGTTGGTCTCCTCAATTAAAAAGTGTCGGTCATTATTCCACAAGATTGCATGGAGGCAAAGAAGAAGAAATTGCCGATGCAACGATCGTTCACAAATAAACGAATTACACCACCACTTTCTGACGGGCCCGAGGTTGACAATAATCTTTGGAATGATTAGCTTTTCAGAGAAGAAATCAACAAAATTGGTAACCACGAAGCACATGAACGCCACAGAGGCCCCCCTCGTATCTCGATAATTTACTTCGGGCACTTCGTGTGCTTCGCGATTATCACGACTCAAAAGTTTGATTAGCAGAAGAATTTTTCACATAGGAGTTTCCTGCATGTCTGAAAATGACCAATTTGATGATCCCTTATCCGACTTTGAGATCGACCACGACAAGATGACTGAAATTATCGAAGAGCATGTCAACGAGGGGGAGCTGGTCGTTGCCTCGGACATCCTGCCCACCGGCTTGCCAATTATCCCCTTGCGGCCACGTCCGGCCTTCCCCGGCATTATGATTCCGCTGAATCTCAACGGGCAGGCTCAGGTGGCAGCCATGCACCAGGCGATGGAACACCAGGTCCAGACCATTGGTCTGGTCATGGTCCGTGATCTTGATGAAGACGACAGCATTGAGAACCTGCACCCGATTGGTGTTGCCGCCAAGATCGTCAAGGTTCTGCACACCGAGAAAAACTCGGCACACATTCTGGTCAACAGTCTCGAGCGCTTTGTCATAGAAGATATCCACGAAAACGGCATCGCACTTTACGCCCGGGTACGCTATCACTTTGCTACAGAACTATCGGGGAACCAGGAACTGCGGGCTTACTCAATGGCAATTCTTTCTACCTTGAAAGAACTCGTCCAAATCAACCCGCTTTACAGTGAAGAGATCAAACTCTTCCTCAACCGTTCAAGCCTCGACGATCCGGGCCGACTGGCCGACTTCGCAGCCAACCTGACCAGCGCCGACGGTCAGGAGTTGCAGGAGATTCTGGCCACCATCGATGTCCGCAAACGCATCGACAAGGTCCTGGTACTCTTAAAAAAAGAACTCGAGGTTTCGCGTCTGCAGACCAAGATCTCCAAACAGATCGAAGAGAAAGTTTCTGCCCAGCAGCGAGAGTTCTTCCTGCGTGAACAGTTGAAAGCGATCAAGAGTGAGCTGGGTCTGGAAAAAGAAGGCAAGGACACGGAAATTGAGAAATTTCAAAAACGCCTAAAAAAGCTGACACTGAATGAAGAAGCAGAGCGCGCCGTTGAAGATGAGATGGAGAAGCTCCAGCTGATTGAGCCCACCTCTCCCGAATACAACGTCAGCCGGAACTACCTTGACTGGTTGACGATCCTTCCATGGGGCATTTTCAGCAAGGACTCTTACAATATCGACAAGGCCAGAAAAGTTCTTGCCCGTGATCATTACGGTCTCGAAGATGTCAAGGAACGGATTCTGGAGTTCATTGCCGTCGGCAAGATGAAAGGCGACATCTCCGGCTCTATCCTCTGCCTGGTGGGACCTCCCGGAGTCGGCAAAACCTCCATTGGCCATAGCATTGCCGATGCCCTGGGGCGCGAGTTTTTCCGCTTCTCATTGGGTGGTATGCGTGATGAGGCTGAGATCAAGGGTCACCGTAGAACATACATCGGCGCCATGCCTGGAAAATTCATTCAGTCAATGAAGACAGTCGGCACCTCCAACCCGGTCATCATGCTCGATGAGGTCGACAAAATCGGAGCCTCATTTCAGGGCGATCCGGCCTCGGCCCTGCTCGAAGTCCTTGATCCGGAGCAGAACGGGACATTCCGGGACCATTACATGGATGTGCCTTTTGACTTATCCAATGTGCTGTTCATCGCCACGGCCAATCAACTCGACACTATCCCACGGCCCTTGCTCGACCGTATGGAAATGATTCGGCTCTCCGGCTACATCCTCGAAGAGAAGCTCGAGATCGCCAAACGCTACCTGATCCCCAAAGCACTGAATAGCCACGGCTTGAAAAAGGGCCAGGTGACGATCCAGAAGACCGCGCTCAGACAGATTATCGATGGCTACGCCCGTGAATCGGGTGTTCGCAACCTCGAGAAACAGATCAAAAAGATCATGCGCCGTGCAGCCATGGCTTTCGCCGAAAACGAATCACTGAAAAAAGTTTCGATCACCAAACATGATCTTGAAAGTTATCTCGAGAAGCCTGTCTTTACAGCCGATGAGATCTTTGAAGGCATCCCCGGCGTCGTCACCGGACTGGCCTGGACCAGCCTCGGTGGCGCAACCCTGCAGATCGAAGCCACGGCGATGCGCGCCAAGGCCAAGGGCTTCAAACAAACAGGCCAACTCGGCAAGGTTATGGTGGAAAGTTCAGAGATCGCCTACTCCTATGTTATGGCTCACAAGGATGATTATGGTTGTGATGCGGGTTTCTTCGATCAGCACTTCATCCACCTTCACGTCCCGGCCGGCGCCACGCCGAAAGACGGCCCATCGGCCGGCATTACCATGGCCACAGCCCTGGTGTCGATGCTCACAGGGAAAAAAGTCAGAAAGAAGCTTGGCATGACCGGTGAACTGACACTTACCGGCCGCGTTCTAGCAATCGGCGGGCTCAAGGAAAAAGCGATTGCGGCAAGGCGCTCCGGCTTGAAGGTTCTCGTCTTCCCGGAGGATAACCGCAAGGACTTTGAAGATCTCCCGGACTACCTGAAAGAGGGACTTGAAGTTCATTTTGTAAAAACCTTCGAGGACGTCTACAAAGTTGTTTTTTAGCTTTTTTAATTAAACTCCAACCTAATAAAGGGGCACCCAGAATTTGGGTGCCCTTTTTGTTTTCTTCTCTTCACGTGACCATAGGCACTTCACAATGCACTCTGATCCTTCTCCTGATTCGTGTTCTATAAATCTTCACCGCATTGCAGAATGGTCGCTTTCCATTGTCCTAAATTTAATCCTTATGGAGTAAGTATCTAGCTTGCCGGCTTCCAGACTGTGTCTATATATCTCGGATTGCTCTCTGCAGATTTGGCCATTGCCCTGCAGCCCCCATGGGTCAATCTCGCCGGATGGACCTTCATACTCTGGCGACGGCCGATCAAAACCGGCGACCGTTTTCAACTCGGCAATCACCGTGGTGATTTCATCGACTAACGCATCCTTATGTTCAGTTTGATGGAGAGTGGCAATTGGGTTGATTCTGACCAGAGCACAGGACACCTCATTCACATTCCGAATAGGAAAAATTTTCAACGAAGTTCCAGCCAATTACAGTCAGGGCTTCCAGTATATCTGGCATGAGATACCGGTTCTGGTCACTTTTGAAAGTGACTGGCGCGAAGCAAAATAGATTCTTAACGAAATCGCCCAGCAGCATGGCGCATCCCTCAGTGATTCTGCCGC
>SBFN01000042.1 GCA_006226895.1 Deltaproteobacteria bacterium
AAGGTCCGTAACCGCCTGCTGACCGACCAGTTACGTCAACTCAGAAGTAACTCAGGCCTTGCCCGACTACTTACAAGCTATCAATCTCTTGCCGGAGACTGGCGCTATGTCTCCAATTATCAACGTGAAATCGAACAGCTGACGGTTGAGGATATCAAGCTTGTCGCGAACACTTATTTCACAGAGTCCAACCGCACGGTTGTCGTTCTGAAGCGGGAGGACACGTTATGATGTCTCTTCGCCCGCTACGACAGTGCCTGGTCGGTATGAGCTTTGCCCTGATTTTATCCGCGTGCAGCGCGCCGCTGCCAACCTCTTACCAGCAGCTTGAATATCCCGATCTGACGTTCCAGCTCCCTGAAGTGGAAACCCTGGTTCTAGACAACGGCATTCGTCTTTACCTCAAAGCTGATGATGAGCTGCCCCTGGTGCAAGTAACGGCCATGATCGGTTCTGGTGGGATCAGCTCTCCAGAGGAGAAGACAGGGTTCGATGACCTCTTTGGCAGCGTCTGGCGCAGCGGCGGTGCGGGCGACAGAACGCCTGAAGCTCTGGATGAATATCTTGATTTTCTGGCGGCTAACGTCAGTTCCAGTATGGGCACCTATTCGGCCCAGCTGGATATCTCTTTACGGTCAGAAGATTTCTCCGCAGGATTGAGCATACTGGGGGATCTTCTGTTACGTCCGCGCTTTAACTCAGAAAGGCTTGAACTGGCTCGACTCCAGGCGCAGGAGCATCTGCGGCGTCAGAATGACAACCCCGGTTCCATCTCCCGGCGACTCCTGTTGAAGGCGCTCTATCCCGACCATTATCTCGGCAGAACCTCGACCGAGCACAGCCTGGCGTCAATCACCAGGCAGGATCTGGTTGATTTTCATGAAACCTATTTTGCACCGAACAACCTCTGGATTGCAGTGTCTGGTGACTTCGATCGCGATACTCTGCTGGAGGACCTCAATAAGGAGCTGGGCGATTGGCCTCGAGGTCATGTCCCCGAACAGCAACTCCCTCCGACTAAGGCCCCTGATGCCGGTTTGATTCAGTTGGCCGCCAAGGATTTGTCGCAGACCTCCATCCTTATTGGAGACCTGGGTTTGAGTAAAGAGAATCCCGATCAATACGCTGTCCGGGTGCTGAACTATATCCTCGGTGGCGGCGGCTTTAATTCACGCATGATGCGTGAGATCCGTTCAAACCGAGGTCTGGCCTATTCAGCCTATTCTTATTTTCAGGTTGGCCGACGTTTACCCGGACCTTTTGTTGCGGGCACTGAGACCAAGAATGTCTCTGTCATTCCGGCGATCAGTTTGACCCGGGAAATTATGAACGATTTGCGCGATAACCCGGTGACTGATGAAGAGTTGCTGCTTGCCAAAGAGAGTCAGATCAACTCATTTGTCTTCGGTTTCGAAAACACGCATTCAGTGGTTAGTCAGCAGATGTCGCTGGCTTTTTTCGACTACCCGGAGAATTATCTTGCTGACTATCGTGACCACATTGCTTCTGTGACAGTCGCCGATGTGCAAAGGGTCGCGCAGGAATTTATTGACCCTTCTAGGCAGCAGATTGTTCTGGTGGGCAATCCGGAAGAATTTGGCGATGAGTTGAAGCAGTTCGGCTTGCCCGTCGTCGAAGTCGACCTGAATGAGACACCCTGACGGATTCTTGGCAAAGTGAGGTTCTCTTGAGCGCACTACATGCACTGATTGATCGAAGCCGTAATTTCCTCGAGCATGAGCTGTGGGAAATGGACGCAACTGACCAGCCGTGGTGGCGAAGGGCTCTGATTAATCAGGGGCAGATTCTGGCTCTTGTCGTCCGTGGTTTTATCTCTGATGGCTGTATGTTGCGGGCTTCGGCGCTAACCTTTACGACTCTCTTGTCACTTGTCCCACTGCTGGCGTTGGTGTTTTCGGTCCTCAAGGGTTTTGGTGTGCAAAATGAGCTTGAACCGCTCCTCCTTGAGCAGTTGGCTGTTGGTGGTGGGGAAGCAGTCACCAAGATCGTTGAATACATCAACAATACCAATGTTGCCCGTTTGGGAACCTATGGTCTGGTTTTTCTGATCGCTACTGTTCTGACCCTCCTGTCCAATATTGAGGAATCCTTTAACAGCGTATGGGGTGTCAAAGAAACACGCCCCATGCTGCGCCGTTTTACCGATTATTTCTCGGTTGTCACCATCGGCCCGCTTCTGGTGGTGGTTGCGATTTCCATGACCAGTACTTTAAAAAGCCAGCAGCTGGTTATAACCCTCACTGAATACGACTATGTTGGAGAGGTTTTGCTCTTCACCTTCGAGATCTTGCCGTTCGTGGTGATGTGGCTGGTTTTTGCCGGCCTTTATCTCTTCATGCCGAACGTCAAGGTCAGTCCGAAGGCAGCTCTGGTCGGCGGGGTCTTCGGTGGTACTCTCTGGCAACTCAGCCAGTGGGGCTATCTTAGTTTTCAGGTTGGTGTGGCCCGTTACAATGCCATTTACGGCACTATGGCGGCCCTGCCAATTCTCATGATCTGGATTTATCTCTCCTGGATGATTGTTTTGTTGGGTCTTGAGATGACCTACGCCACGCAGAACCTGAGGACTATTCGTCAGGACTTCAGGGGCCAGAGGGTTAATTTCGCCAGCATCGAATTTATTGCTCTTACGGTGCTCCTGTTTGTCTCCCGGCGCTTCTACGCGGGCAAACCGGCTCTGGGCCAAGAGGACCTGGCTTCGCAGCTTGATGTTCCACCTCGTCTTTTACGAACAATACTTGAGGAATTGACGCGTCTCGGTTTTGTTGTGGAAACGACACAAGAAGTCGATGGCTCCGGATACCAGCCAGCGCGGGCCCTGGAAAAGATCCGGTTGTACGATGTGATTCGAGGCTTGGCCGTTAACGGTACAGATTACAGCCACCTTCGTCAGAATCGTGAACGTGGGGTGGTTGCCAGCCTTGAAGAGACTTTGCAACGGGCCGAGCGTGAGGCACTGGCTGAGATGACTTTAAGAGATCTGGTCTTAAAGACGGAAGAGTCGCGTGATCAGGATGCAGAACTGGACGGGGCAGTGTCGTCCGGGTAGGTCTTCAGAGTGAAGGCGTGGTTTTCGTAGACTGCGTAGGAAAATTGAGTGATCCAGTCACCCAGGGCGATGTGTTCTCCATCGCCCAGTTTTTCGTGGAAAGGGTGATGGTAGTGGCCGGTGACGAGAGTCTGGTAGCCTTCGGCGAGGATTGCTTCAGCATAGGGTCGCAAGATTTCCCGGGCCGGCCAGCGGTTGCGTCTTGCCCCGGCATTCTTCCGGCTGTTGTAGCTGCCCCGGGTCGCTATCGCCATGGTCAGGCTGTT
>SBFN01000123.1 GCA_006226895.1 Deltaproteobacteria bacterium
GAACCAACCAGTACCGAGCCAACAGGCGCACCGAGCCCCTTCGAGAGACAGAAGGAGACAGAATCGTAATGGCGGGTAATCTCGGAAACAGGCACCTTCTGCCGAACTGCAGCATTGAAGACACGTGCACCATCAAGGTGCAGCTTTAAACCGTTCTCACGGGCAAAACCAGCCGCTTCGGCTTGATAATCGAGTGGCAGCACCTTACCTGACTGGGTGTTCTCCAGGCAGAGCAAGCGTGTGATGGCAAAGTGGCTGTCATCGGGCTTGATCATCACCGCGACCTTATGCAGGTCGAGCCTGCCATCCCTCAAAATCAATCGGCTGGGGCTGCACCCCTCCAAAGACCGCCGCACCACCACCTTCGTAGCGATAACAATGGGCCTGCTGGCCGGCAATAAACTCTTCACCACGCTGACAGTGCGACAGGATCGCCAGCAGATTACTCTGGGTACCCGTTGGTACGAACAGGCCAGCGTCCTTACCGGAAATTTCCGCAGCCAGCTCCTGAAGCCGGTTGACCGTCGGGTCCTCACCGTAGACATCGTCGCCAACTTCGGCATTGAGCATAGCCTGCTGCATCGCCTCGGTCGGCTTGGTCACCGTATCACTACGTAAATCAATTATTTTCATAACACTCGCTCCTAACCTGGTTCACTTTGCGCACAAGATAGCATATTGGAAAGGCAAGTTATAAGGCTATAAGGTTTTAATACCATACTCTACCTGGACGCTAGCTCCCAGCCTCCAGCCTCCGCTCTTTGGGTTGACACAATCGTGCCAAAAGTGGCACAATCCCGAACCGGCCCCGACAGACTAAGGAGCGTTATGGATCCGATCATTACCGTCAAGGAAAACTGTCGCAAATGCTACGCCTGTGTCCGCAACTGCCCGGTCAAAGCGATCCGCGTCGACCAGAACTACGCCGAAGTCATCAGCGATCGCTGCATAGGCTGCGGCAACTGCGTAAAAATCTGCTCACAGAAAGCCAAAGTCATCGCCGACCATGTCGGGGAATGCAGAAAACTCCTCGAAGGCGAGAACAAACCGATCGCCATCATTGGCTGTTCACACCCGGCATTCTTCAACGACGTAAACACAGGCCAACTCGTCACAGGGCTGCGCCGAATCGGCTTTTCCGAAGTCCATGAGGGCGCCGCCGGCATCGACCTGCTACGCGACAGCTACCGCAACAAGGTCGAAAAGAACCCTGACTTCCCGCTGATAACCACCCACTGCCCAACAGTTGTTGACCTGATCGAACGACACTACCCGCAACTCCTGAAAAACCTGATCGGCATCGTCTCACCGATGGTGGCGATCGGTCGCTTTATCAAAAGCCGCAGGTCTAAAGAGACCCCGATCGTCTACATCAGTTCCTGCATCGCAGGTAAATTCGAGATAACAGCCGAAGAGACCGGGGGCGCCATCGACTGCGTCATTTCCTACCAGGAACTCAGCCAGATGTTTCAGGCTCGCAATCTCAACCTGAAACGTCTGGGCGAGATGGCTCTGGATGGAATAGAGCCCAGACGTGGCCACCTCTTTGCCATTTCCGGAGGTCCGTTCAAATCGTTCGGCATTTCAAGCGAAGTCACCGACAAAGACTACGTAGAGACCGAGGGGGAAGAAAACACCATGGAGGTGATCAAGGACCTTGCGGCCGGCAGGATCTCCCCCAAAGTTGTCGATATCCGCTTCTGCAACGGCGGCTGCATCGGTGGTCCCGGCAAGAACAACCGACTGACAACCTTCTCCAAGCGGAACCTGATTATCGATCAACACCTCAACAAGAACCTGTACTACAAAACCAAGTCGATCTATCTGGCAGACATACCATTGCCTAGCTTTTTCAGAACTTTCGCCAACAAACATGAACGACAGAAAGCCCCGAGCAGTGAACGCTTACGCCAGATTCTTCAGTCAACAGACAAGTTTGACACCAGGGACGAACTGAATTGCGGCGCCTGCGGCTACTCCACATGCCGCGAGCATGCCGTAGCCGTTTATCGTGACCTCGCAGAAGGAAATATGTGTCTCCCTCATTCGATTAAAAGACTCGAAGAGGATCACATCAAGCTCACCCAGAAGTACGAACTGGCCAAACACGCTCTCAAACAGGAATTCGGCGACACAATGATTGTCGGCAACGACCAGCGAACCCGAGAAGTTATCAAGCTGATTCATCAGGTCGGCCCGACACCGACGACAGTTTTGATTCGCGGTGAAAGCGGAACCGGGAAAGAACTCACCGCACGCGCTATCCATGCCCAGAGCAAGCGCGCCGACAAGCCCCTGGTGACCGTTAACTGTACGACCCTGACCGACAGTCTCCTGGAAAGTGAACTTTTCGGCCACAAAAAAGGCGCATTTACGGGGGCAATTGCTGAGAAACGTGGCCTTTTTGAATCGGCGGATGGCGGCACCATTTTTCTGGATGAGGTCGGCGACATCACCCCTAAACTTCAGGCGGAGCTCCTGCGCGTACTCGACATCGGCGAGATCAGGCCCGTTGGAAGCAACACCGCAACCAAGGTCGACGTACGCCTGATCGCAGCAACGAACCGCAACCTCGAGCAAGGGATCGCTGAAGGCTGGTTTCGCGAAGATCTTTTCTATAGACTGAACGTTTTCACCATTACCATGCCACCGCCTCGACTCTCTCGACGAACTCCTACAAACCTTTATTTCCAAGGCCAGCACGCGCGTCAACAAGACATTGATCGGCATCGAAGACCGGGCCATTTACGCCATGCATCAATACCACTGGCCAGGCAATATCCGCGAACTGCAGAACATTATCGAGCGTGCTGCAGTTCTGACTCACGATGAGGTTATCAGGCTTGAGAACCTGCCTGTGATTTTTGGTGAACTGGTCTTCCAGTCACCAGATGAGACCAGCCAGGACAGCCTGCGCAGCCAGCGGCAAAAGCATGTAAACCAGGTCGAAAGAAACCTTTTGACGCGATACCTGCGCGAAACGGACGGGAACACCTCGGCAGCAGCCCGCCTTGCCGGAATTCCGCGAAGGACCTTCTACAGGATGCTCAGCCGCAACGGACTTAACGGGTCCGAGTTCAAACCCTCACCAAAATGAGAATCCTCTAAGACAAAATTTGTCATATTTATGGATTTCGCTGCGCCACTTTCGGCACAGCGAAATAGCACGGCATTGTGGTGTTTTCCCCTCAGACACAACACGAATGTGCCACATTCGGCACAACAATTAAACATGACGCAACCTTAAAATCTTTGCCAAACACCGGCAAAGCCGCTAAGAACGCTACCCTACAAATTTTGTCAAGAACCTCATGTTGTTGGCATAATAGTTGCTGTTTATAGCTATAACTGTCTAGGGACATCAGTTTCCATTCCTAAAAAGGATTCCTGTTCCCTTGTTTACGCCGCCACGGGACCTCTCTCCCCCGGGCGGCGTTTTTTTATCTACCAAGACCGAACCAAGTCCTGCCTTACAAAAGAAGAGACAGCCCACCGCAGAGAGACAACCTGAAACCTTCTCCGTTTTTTAGTTCGCCAAAAGATCAATCGTCAGCTATCATACTGTCAGCTATCATGCTGATATGACAACCATCCAATACAGACAACAAATGCCACGTTTAGCTAAATCAAAAATTGGTGTCACCACCCTTGAGGACATCAGTGCACTGATTCTGCAGTCACATGATCTCGACGAGACTCTACGGAATATTGTCAATCTCGTAGCGCGACGCATGCATACGGACGTCTGTTCGATCTACCTCCTAGACGAAGACAAAGAGACTCTACGCCTGCAGGCATCGAAAGGTCTTTCACGCAAAGCTGTCGGTAAAGTCACCCTGCGTATCGGCGAAGGCCTGACCGGCATGGCCGCACAAAAGCGCCATGCAATAGCCATAGAAGAACCTCAAGATCACCCCAGCTACCGTTACTTCAAAGAGACTGGCGAAGAAAAATTTCACTCATTTCTTGGCATCCCGCTTTTCGATCGCAACAACCCTCTCGGGGTTATCGTTTTACAGACCAAGACTTCACGGCAGTTCAGCAAAGAAGAAATAAGCGCACTCTCGACAATCGCTTTCCAGATTACTTCAATTGTCGTCAACGCCCGCCTACTTGACTCAATCCGTCAGCACCAGGAAGAAAGCCAGCGCGTCGGTGAAGCACTCGCTATGGCGCAGCAGTCTCTCTCTGACGTTGAGCAAGCAACTGAAGTCTCCCGCCAGAATACGCTTTCTGGTGTTGTCGCCTACCCTGGTGTTGCAATCGGTCCGGCGGCGATCCTCGAGGAGCGTCTCGGCTTTGCCGACATCCTGCACGAGGAACAGATTGACATTGCAATCGAGTTAAAAAAACTCGAAAGCGCCCTGGAAAAGACCTGCATCCAGACCATCTTCCTGGAAAAACGCGTCGCTGAGCGGCTCAGTGAAAACGACGCAGCAATCTTTCACACACACCTCATGATCCTCGAAGATCGAAGTTTCATCAGGAAACTTCAAAACCAGATTTCAAACGGACACAGCGCCGCATATGCTCTTGAAAAAACCGTTGCCGACTACATCGAAGTCTTCCAGAACATGGAAGACCCATATCTTTGTGAACGCGCAGCAGACATGGAAGATATCGGTCGACGCATTCTCGCCAACCTGGTCGGAGAAGCCACGGATCAGGTCTTGCACCTGAAACACCCGAGCATTCTGGTTGCCAGGCAAATTCTCCCCTCCGACATGGCCGCTCTCGACAACGAGCAGATCCTTGCCATTGTCACCGAAGTCGGAGAGAAAAACGCTCACGCCGTAATCATGGCGAAGTCAATGGGGATTCCAGCCATTGTTGCCGTGCGTGGGGCTCTCAAGAACATTGCCCCCGAAGACAGCCTGATCGTCGATGCCAACACCGGCCGGATCTACATCAACCCCCTCGAGACCATCAAGGACGAGTATCATCGGCTTCAAGTTGACCAGACACGCGAGCTCTGCCGACTTGAACAGTATCGCGACGAACCTGCAATGACTGCTGACGGCCAGCGCATTACCCTCCGTGCAAACATCGGCTTGATCAGCGACATTAATGTTGCCAAGCGCTTCGGTGCCGAAGGTGTCGGTCTCTATCGAACAGAATTCCCCTATATGGCCCGCGGCGACTTTCCCAGCAGAGAGGATCAATACGAGCTCTACAGCCGTGTGGTCAAAGCCTTTGCCGGTGATACAGTCACCATCCGGACTCTGGATATAGGGGGAGACAAAGGTCTCCCTTACTTCAGCCCGCCCAAGGAGGACAACCCCTTCATGGGCTGGCGCTCGGTTCGTGTCTCTCTCGACAACCAGGACATTTTCCAAACCCAGATCGAAGCGATTCTCATGGCAGGATGCCACGGTCAGGTCAAACTGCTCTTCCCGATGATTTCGAGTATGGATGAAACGATTGCATGCCTTGAAGTGGTCGAGGAGGCCCGCGCCAACCTGACGAAAGAAGGCATTGAGTTTGCCGACAACGTTCCTGTCGGCGTCATGATCGAAGTTCCTGCAGCCGTCAGGCTTGTCCCCCGGCTTGCCAACAAAGTAGACTTCTTTGCCCTCGGCACCAATGACCTCGTTCAATACCTACTGGCAACCGATCGCAACAACCCTCTGGTCAGCAAGCACTATGACCCCCTCCATCCTGCCGTTCTACAAGTTCTTTACGAAGTCACCGAAACAGCCCTTTCTATGGGAAAAGGCGTCAGCCTCTGTGGCGAGATGGCAACCGATCCGCTTACTCTTCTGTTGCTGATCGGTATGGGGCTGCGTGAGTTCTCCATGCCCGCACCTTTCATTCCACGCACCAAAGCCTTTCTCAAAGGGGTTTCACTGGCGACCGCCTGCAAGCGCTACACAGAAATTCATCGCATGGATAGCAGCGCGGAGATTCGTGCGCATCTCGCTGAGGTTCTTGAGGAGATTGAGTTGGGGGGGACTGGGGGAGAAACCATTCAATTTAACTCATCACACAACTGTACCATTGCTCATCATCTTTCTACCATCAATCCGTGGACAGTCCGTATAGAACAGTCCCCCAGCATCCAACAAAAAAGGCGACAGGTTCCATACCTGTCGCCCCTTACATTCTATCGCTCTTTTCCTATCTCAAAGCCTGAATCTTCCCCAGACTCTCCTGAAGAACACCCATCTTCTCCTCAGCACTCAGCATCCTTCAATTTACCGCGATCCTTTTCCAGGACATGGGCTGGAGCATTGGCAACAAACTTTTCATTGGCAAGCTTCTTGGTAAAGAGGTCAACATCTTTTTGCACCTTGGCGATCTCTTTCTGCAGTCGCTTCTCCTCTTCAGCAACATCCACCAACCCTGCCAAAGGAAGGGAGATTTCAACCTCTCCTGCAACCTGGGTCGCCGACTGTTCAGGCCGGTCAAGGCTCTGTCCGATAGTCATTTCACCAACCTTGCCGAGAACACGGATGGCTGCGGCACCTTCTTCAAGGATTCTGCATGCCTCTTCTGACTTGCAGTCGAGCAGTGCAGTGACCTGCTTGCCGGGAGGCACGTCCATCTCACCGCGGATGTTACGGATGGCACGGATAACATCCATGACCAACTCCATGCGTTCGGCAGCCACACTATCAGTCGGCAGACCGCCGCCATCAGGATAGTTCGCCTGCATGATCGATTCGCAGGGACGCTGCCCGGGAAGCACCTGCCAGATCTCTTCGGTTATAAACGGCATGATTGGATGCAACAGACGCAAGAGTTGCTCAAGAACCGTAAAGAGGACGCTCTGCACACGTAACTTAGCCTGCGGATCATCACCGTAGAGATCGTCCTTGGCCATCTCGATGTACCAGTCACAGAAGTTGTGCCAGGTAAATGCGTAGAGCGTACTGGCAGCTTCATTGAACTTGTA
>SBFN01000255.1 GCA_006226895.1 Deltaproteobacteria bacterium
CGTGAATCCAACTCACTCACGGTTGAGAAAAATCGACGCACTTTGATCGTTCTCCACTTTGTATCACCAGAGCCTGATCCGCCTGACGGACCTCTTGTGACGATTATCATGGATGATCTTGGCAGGAGCCTTTACACGGCAGAAGCACTTCTGGCGTTGCCGCAAGCGGTGACCTTTGCAATCCTTCCCGGAGAGGCTCAGGCTGTTCAGGTTGCCGAACTCGCTTATGCCGGTGACCGTGAAGTCATGTTGCACACACCGATGGAACCTCAAGGCTATCCTGCTGTTAATCCAGGAGAAGATGCTCTTTTTGTAGATTATAGTGATAAAGAGATTCGCAGACGTTTAGATCAATTTTTGGCGTATATCCCTCATGTTACCGGCATCAACAATCATATGGGGTCGCGTTTTACGGAAGATGCCAGAGCTTTGACGCCGGTTATGGAAAGTCTCCAGGAAAAAGGCTTGTTCTTTGTTGACAGCCGAACCACAGGCCGCACGCTGGCCGCTGAGACCGCACGCCGTTACAATGTCCCAACGATGGCTCGTGATGTCTTTCTGGATAATGTCGCCGAGGTCGATGCGATTGTGACGCAAATACAGAAATTGGAGGCTAAGGCACGCAAGCAGGGCATGGCGATTGGTATCTGCCACCCGTATCCGGAGACGTTGGAGGCCCTGCGCAGAGAGCTTCCCGGTTTGGCAGAACGCGGCATCTCGCTGGTGCCGGTTTCAGTCCTGTTGCAGAAACAAGCTTTGGCTCAGGGGAGCTGAGTTCCGACCTTGTTCATAATGGCGGAAAAATTTGCATAGTTCTGATCGTAGAGGATTTCTTCCGGGAGATCGGAGCTGACTTTACGCAAAAGCAGGAATTCGTCTTCAAGTCGTCCCTGATCGTTAAAGAGCGTTCTCTCGAGAAGCGGAAAGAGGTCTGATCTTTCTTTGGAGAGCAGGCGCTTTTCGAACTCCTGTAGCTCGATCGTTTTGTGCGAGACTTCCAATCCGCTATCGTCGAAACGATAGAAAGACAGCTTTTGTTGATAGAAGTTTTTCGTGTGCGGTGCTCTTTGCAAGAGGAAATAGGACCTTTGCGCTGATTCGCGAAACAATTCCCAAACCGGGTCATGCGTTTCAATGGAGCGTTTTGCGCCATAAAAATAACGGAAAATCAGGCCGGTAAAACATTCCTCCTCAATGAAGCCAGAGACCTTCAGAGTTGAGGTTTGAGCGAAATAGCCGGCCATGCCGATGCTCTCTTTGCTGACGAGAGGGTTGCCGCAGACCAGGCAGTTGGTTTTGAGGTTGCTGCGCCGCAATTCGTAAGCACCCTGATGCTCTACTTCGGCCTCGGCCATATCTTTACGATACTCATCCAGTCGCCTTGTCTCCGTGTCGAGCGTGTTCAGGTAAACCTGGCGGGCGATGTGGGTCATCTGTAGATGGACTTCGGTATGGCGGCCGTGACTGAGGATCGGATAGATCTTGCCTTCGGGGTTGGTGTTGAGTGACTCTACCTTGGGGCTTTTGGCAATGAAGCCTTCCATGCAACGATAGCCGCGGTTGATGGCATAAGCTTTCAATAACTGGTAGGGGTCACTAAAGGGCCCGTCAAAGTGAATACGGCCATCGACCAGACAGGGGAGGATACGTAATGGCCGCCGCGAGATGCCATGTGAGTCGAAGAACTCGTAGATGTGCCGGCAGTTGTCCATGGAGGGCGCGTCTTTGACCGGCACGATCACACGGTCTGCGGCATAAAGTGCACTCTGGGTGAAAATATCCAGATCGGGGCGCGTATCAATAATGATGATGCCGCCAAGAGATGACTTTGCCAAAGCACGGGCCAGTGCTGTAGGGTCATCAAGCTCTCGCCGCATGATGTGCAGCTGTTTACTGGATGGAATATACTGGACGCCATATTCCCCGGTCTCTATCAGCTCGTCAGGGTTGCTGCCGGTGAAGAGGCCCGAGACATCTCCTCGCTCTGCTTGCCGGTTTATCCTGAACATTTGGTCGACCGAGAAGTGGTTGTCAAAGCTCAGCAAGGTGACGGGAAGATCTTCGTGAAGGGCTTTCAGGTAGATGGCAAGGTTCGTTGCCAGGGTGGTCTTGCCGACCCCGCCTTTTTCACTTGAAATTGTTACAATGTATGGTGCAGACATAAGATTCCCTTGTTAATTCAGGCTCGCCAATATATAGGGTTAAATTGATGAAAAGTCAAATAAAAACCACAAGATATGGGGTGTGTAGCAAGTGACAGAAGCCCCTTCCAAATTATCAGTCAGTGGGTTGGTTGAACTCCTGCAGGACGTCGTAGAAACTAATTTTGTCACCGTGACGGTCGAGGGCGAAATCTCTAATTTTGCCGCACCCGCTTCAGGCCACTGGTATTTTACACTCAAGGACAGTGGCGCACAGTTGCGGGGAGTCATGTTCCGCAGCCGAAACCGTCTTGTCGAGCGTCCCCCGCAAGATGGTGCTCAGGTAGTCTGCTCTGGAACCGTGACTGTTTACGTCGCACGCGGAGAGATGCAACTGGTCGTTGATAATTTAACTCAGGCGGGGCAAGGCCAGCTGCAGGCGGCCTTTGCAGCTCTTAAGGTGAAACTGGCGGCCGAAGGTTTGTTCTCCGCTGAGCGTAAGCGGCCTTTGCCGGCCTTTCCGCAAACCGTTGGTATTGTCACTTCGGCAACAGGGGCTGCTGTCCATGATATCTGCAATGTTTTGCGCCGACGCGCGCCCGATATCCATTTGCTGCTGCGGCCCGTCAAGGTTCAGGGAGATGATGCTGCTGTAGAGATCGCTGAAGCGATTTCTGATTTGAATCAGTACGGTGGCCTGGATGTCCTGATCGTTGGCCGAGGCGGCGGCTCTCTGGAGGACTTGTGGGCCTTTAACGAAGAAGTTGTTGCCCGGGCTATCGCGGCTTCTGATATCCCTGTTATTTCAGCTGTCGGCCATGAAACGGACTTTACCATTGCTGACTTTGTCTCTGATTTACGTGCACCGACGCCCAGTGCTGCAGCAGAACTCGTTGCCAGGAACAGACAAGAGTTGGAGGCCCACCTTGATCACCTGATCATCAGGTTGCAATCACGGCTTGCTCAATCCGTTGCTTTGATCGCCGAGCGCCTCACCGGCCTTGAAAACCGACTTAAACTGAGTTCACGAGATTTTGTCAGTTTGCCCGACAATGTTAACGACCTCATGAACAGGCTTGACTTGGCCATGAGCTCCAGAATGCGCCAGTATTCAGAGGTGTTGGGACTTTCTGCCGCACAACTCAATGCTTTGTCTCCTTTGCTGCAACTGGATCGTGGTTACGTGATTGCCAGTAAGGAGGACTCCGGAGGAGGGCTTGTCTCCGCCGAAGATCTGGAAAGAGGCGATCTCCTCTGGTTGCGCTTTGCCAGAGGACAGGTACGTGCCAGGGTGGAGGACGTCGATTTATGAGGCATATTTTTCTTTCACTGTTGCTTTTGTTTCTCCTGGTTCCTTCGGCTTTCAGTGGCGAGCTGTCTCTGCGTTCCGAGCAGGTTAATAATGGTGAGGCGGCTGTGCTGCAGTGGCAGGGAGAACCTCTCTCCTTTGGCGTGGTGCGTTTTAACGAGGACGTCTACTACCTCTACCCAGACAGTGATGGTGCTATTGCCTTGCTGCCTGTCGGCCTGGACTTCGCCGCTGGTCATTATCCTATTATCGCTGCTATGGTGGATTTACAGGGGCAAACTTCAACTACAGAAATATTGTTGACTGTTGTCAATAAAGAGCGGCCCGAAGAGAAACTGACTCTGCCAGAACGCATGGTCACGCCGGGCAAGAAAGACAGTGCGCGGATCAGCCTGGAACGCAATGAACTCAATGGAATTTTTGCGAGGAGGTCTCCACGTTTCTGGACAACCTTCGAGAAACCGGTCGGCGATGCTGTCAGTAGTGTCTTCGGCAAGCGCAGAGTGTTGAATGGCAAGCCCAAGGCGCCTCATAGCGGCACGGATTTTCGCAGCCCCTCGGGAACGCCTGTGCGTCCGATCAGCAATGGTCGCGTGGCCCTGGTCTCTGATCTGTTTTATACCGGTAACACGGTTGTTATTGACCACGGCGAAGGGTTATTCTCTCTCTATGCCCACCTCTCTGAAGTTCTGGTGGAAGAAGGGCATGACTTGCTCGTCACTGACGTCCTGGGCAAAGTGGGAAGCACAGGGCGATCAACAGGGGCGCATCTGCATTTGACAGTGAAACTGTTTGGAGAACGGATTGACCCTCTCGCTCTGTTGGCTGCGTTTAAAGATTAAGTTGCTTGACACTATGCTTACGAGCGTGGTGTTTTACGGATGGAAGGAGTCGGAATGCCTGAAGAAATGACATTTGAACAAGCGCTGAAAAGTCTAGAGGAAGCCGTTGCCCAACTTGAGAAGGGCCAGATGCCACTGGACGAGTCTCTTGATTGTTTTGAGGCGGGCGTGCAAAGCGCCAACCTGTGCCGTAAAAAACTACAGGCAGTCGAGTCTCGTATCGAAACGTTAATGAAAAATGCTGATGGTTCGTTTATGACGGAGCCTTTTGGCGAAGATGACGGCCAGGACTGATCAACCCATGGACCTCAAGGAATATCTTGGCAATCGTTCTGCACTCGTTGATCAGGCCATGGAGAAATATCTTCCCTCCGGGGACAGGATGCCCCAATCGTTGCATCAGTCGATGCGCTACTCGGTTTTTGCCGGTGGTAAGCGTTTGCGGCCGATTCTTATGATTGCCGCTTGCGAGGCCGTTGGTGGTTCTGCTCAGGAGGTTCTTCATGCGGCTTGTGCACTGGAGATGATTCATACTTACTCTCTTGTCCATGACGACCTGCCGGTCATGGACGATGATGACTTTCGACGTGGGCGCCCCACAAATCACAAGGTTTATGGCGAGGCGACAGCAGTCCTTGCCGGTGATGCGCTTTTGACCGAGGCTTTTCGACTCTTGGCCGATGCGAAGGCCAACTCCGGAGTCTCAGCAGAAAAAGCCCTGCGGGTGATAGAAATTCTGGCACGTTACGCCGGCTCGCAAGGTATGGTTGGTGGTCAGGTTGTCGACATGGAGTCTGAAGGCAAGGAGATAGACTTTCCGACTCTTGAATATATTCATACCCACAAGACGGGAGCCTTGATCCTGGCCTCTGTCCAGGTTGGTTCTCTGCTTGGTGGCGGTGATGAAGAGCAGTTTGCCGCTTTAACCCGATTTGGAGGTGCAGCCGGATTGGCTTTTCAGATCGCAGATGATATTCTGGACGTCGTCGGTGAACAGGCTGATTTAGGTAAGGATATCGGTAGTGATCAGGAACGCGGCAAAGCGACCTATCCGGCACTGCTTGGTGTCTCCGACGCACGAATACGAGCCAGTGAGCTTTGTGCCATTGCCGTTGACGCCCTGGCACCACTTGGTGACAAAGCGGCAACTTTGCAGTCTCTGGCCCGTTATATTGTTGATCGAAGCTCTTAAAGAAACCTTTTGAATATTATGTGGTGAATATGTCCGAGTTATTGAAACAGGAAAATCCTATAGCGGCGTTGAAAGCTCTTCCGGAAGACCAGTTGCCGAAACTGGCGCAGGAGCTTCGGGACGTTATTGTCAAAACGGTCGCTGAAACAGGTGGGCATTTGGGCAGTTCTCTCGGCGTCATCGAGTTAACGATTGCACTACATCGGATCTTTGACTCTCCCAAAGACAAGATTGTCTGGGATGTCGGTCATCAGGCCTATGCCCACAAGTTGTTGACCGGCCGTTATGAACGATTCAATACCCTAAGGCAGCTGGATGGTGTTAGTGGTTTTCCTAAATGCAGCGAGAGCGAGCACGATGCTTTTGGTGTCGGCCATTCCAGCACCTCGATTTCGGCGGCGCTCGGTATGGCAACTGCACGAGATGCCAACGGCAGCGATGAGAAAATTGTTGCTGTTATCGGTGATGGCTCCCTGACCGCTGGCATGGCATTCGAAGCTCTGAACCAGGCGGGGCACCTTAAAAAAGATCTGCTCGTCATCCTCAACGACAACGAAATGTCGATTTCTCCCAATGTTGGCGCGCTCTCCTCTTTTTTTAACCGTCAGTTGACGTCCGATTTTTTCGTGCGGCTAAAGCGGGAAACGGAAAATTTTCTCGATAGCGTGCCTAAAATTGGAAAAGACTTGCGACGCCTGGCGAAAAAAGCAGAGGAGGCAGTGAAAGGGTTTTTAACTCCCGGAATGCTTTTTGAGGCTTTTGATTTTGATTACGTCGGTCCGATTGATGGACATAAACTCGAAGAGTTGCTGCCGACACTGGAAAATATTACCCATATGGATGGGCCGGTTCTCATGCACGTGGTGACCAAGAAGGGCAAGGGCTATCCCCCAGCTGAAGAAAGCCCGCATCTTTATCACGGCGTCGGACCTTTTGACCCGGCTACGGGTGAAATCAAGAAAGGAAGCCCCGGTCCGCCGAGTTACACTGCGGTCTTCGGACAAACCCTGACCGATCTGGCGGAGAAAGATGAGCGTATCGTCGCCATCACGGCAGCTATGCTCGAGGGAACCGGGCTCGCTCCCTTCGCCGAAAAGTTTCCGGACCGCTGCTTCGACGTCGGGATTGCCGAGCAGCATGCGGTTACCTATGCCGCCGGCATGGCGACCCTTGGGATCAAGCCGGTTCTGGCTATCTATTCAACGTTCCTGCAACGCGCTTACGACAATGTTTTGCATGATATCTGCTTGCAGAACCTTCCGGTGACCTTTGCTCTTGATCGGGGGGGGCTTGTGGGTGCCGATGGGCCGACACATCATGGTGTTTTCGATCTTTCTTATCTGCGACACATTCCGAACCTGGTCTTTATGATCCCTCGGGATGAAAATTATTTGCGGCATTCAATGGCAACGGCGTTTGCTTATGATGGCCCCTTCGCTTTCCGTTACCCGAGAGGTTCGGGTACCGGTGTTGCATCCGAAGAACCGCGTGAGTTAACGATTGGAAAGGCCGAAAAGTTACGCGAGGGCAAGGATGGCGTTATCTTCGCTGTGGGAGCTCTGGTAGAAGAAGCCATGGCGGCGGCTGAGGTTCTGGTCGATGAAGGCATTCAGGTTGCTGTTGTTGACCCTGTTTTTCTCAAGCCTCTGGATCGGGGCCTGTTGGTTGCCGAAGCTACAGAGAGCGGTTTTGTCTTTACTCTTGAAGAGAATGTTCTGGAGGGTGGCTTCGGTTCCGCGGTTCTGGAAATGCTTTCTGATGCCGGAGTTCATGTGCCGGTTACGAGAATCGGTCTTCCCGATAAATTTGTTGAGCAAGGCAGCCAGCCTGAATTGCGATCCCGGTATGGAATTGATGCTGCAGGTGTCGTTAAGGTCATCATGAAGGCTTTAAAGACCTAGTATTAAGAAACCAGGCTTTAAATTAAGAAGGGGGGACAGAATTTCTGTCCCCCCTTCTTTTTGATTCATGTTCAGTTTTTATCCTAGTCAAGTCTTGTCGTTTTTACCCTGCCGCTTCAATTGATGGATGATGCCGGCTTTTTCGAGAGTGAGCGCTGCGTGATGAGCCAATTGCACGAGGAATTGCAGGTTCTGGTCGGTAAAAGGTGTTCCTTCCGCATGGCCGAATAAAACCATTACACCGATCGCACGGTCGCGATGATAGAGTGGCACGGAGAGTAACCCGGGTTTCTCCACCAGCGATTGTTCGGCGATTGTCACCCGGCCAGCCATGTAGCCGGGCAATTCCTCGGGGACCACCATCGGGCTGCCGCTGCGGGCAATATCCAGCAGGAGTCCTTCTGGAATTTGATCTGGATGGTCCTGTACAAAGTCTGCCGCGATGCCGCGACTCATTTTGATGCCGAAGTGACTGCGGCCATTTCCACGAATCAGCGCCAATAAGCCACGCTTGGCATGCAAGGCTCCAAGGGCGGCATCAAGCAGACGCCCAAGCAGGTCACTGACTTCAATTGCGGAATTTATTTTTTCTATCGCTTCACTGAGTGCAGTCATCATGCTCAATGACTGGGCCATCTCCTGGTTGCGATGTTCCAGTTCTGCCAGGAGCGTCCGATTCTGTCTTCTCAGGTCGATCTGAGCGAAAGCGCGGTCGATAACGTTGAAGAGAATCTCAGAGGTGTCGATGGGGCGAACTATGAAGTCAAAGGCGCCATGTCTCAGAGCCTGCAACAAGCTGAAAGACGAGGCGTTGTGGGTTGTCAGTATAACTTCTGTCTCCGGGTGCTGTTGCTTGACCTCCTGTAGCAGGTACAGGCCGCTCCGTGTCGGCAGTTCTGTCTCTGTGATGACCAGGTTTGCCGGCCTTTGTTTGACCATTTCGAGAGCTTCTTCTGCGGTTTCTGCCTCCATCACCGCATCTTCTCGTTCCAGCAGCATGGACTTGAGATGCTGACGTCGTTTCTTGACATCGTCAACGATCAGGATCGTATGGCTTTTGGTTATCATGGTTGCTCGTTAACCTCTTTTGGTGTTCATGTGGAAGGCTGAAGCTTTCTACGTTTACTTTAAGACTCCTGATTTAACCATCAAATAGAGAAAACGGTAAACTTCGTAATCCATCATCGAGGAATCAACACAGATTTCATTGATCGTTCGGTTGCCGTCGATACGGGTCAAGGTCTCTTCCTGTTGAGGAGAGAGGCTTACATTCTCGAGTTTGGCGCGACCATCCGGGCAGAACTCCAGGGCTGTGTTGAGATTAGGCAGGGATTGCCTTATTTCAGCCCACTCGGTTTGATGGTGAGATGCCTCACGGATCAATCCTGTGATTTCAAGAGAGACGCTTTCTTCTGGTGGTAATGAACCCTCCCCGGCGTAAATCCGGTAACGCCCTTCAGGGTAGAGAATAAGCGAATAAATCGTGACCTTGGCTTGACGAGTGAGCGCGTGCCTGAGTCCGGCAAGGTCAATCAGGCCGAGTTTGAGGAGTGCTTCTCCAAAGCGCAAGCCTGGCTCATTTGCCAAGAGTGCCATGCCCCGATCACGTTCTTCTCCGGTAATCAAAGCCTCTCGGACCAATAAATT
>SBFN01000262.1 GCA_006226895.1 Deltaproteobacteria bacterium
CCCGTTTTATACCGGAATTCATGGTGAGTGGCAAGCCTGTCACGACATTCAAAAAACACGCACGCCGGCGTAGCCGACCACGGAAGACTGATCTCCGGTCACATCACCGGAATTACTGTATGCGACCAACTCTGCTTGCGTGGCGCCAAGGGCCAGAGCGGCCCTGAGCATAACAACTGTCGGCAAGACACCACACATGGAGATTTTGTTCTCGTAAACGACCTCGTAAAGCCCTTCGGGGTCCAGAGCCATAACCCTGTCCAGCGCCAGGGAATCCTTCTGACGGGCTGTTTCACCCGATTCATAATGAGTCATATCAGTACTGGCAACAATCAGTGGAGCCTCGCCACAGCTTGAGATGACGCGTGCCAGCCCATCGCCAAGGGCCTGAAGTGTGTCCAGAGGCATACGACCGATGCAAAGCGGAACGATTTGCAAACCGGGTGACGTGTGTTGCAGGAAGGGCACTTGGACCTCGAGAGAATGTTCATCCAGGTGAGCGGTATAATCATCTGCTGCCATAGGACATTCTGCCAACAAACGCTCGGCCAGAGAGGCAGCGATCTCCACTCGCCCGAGGGGAGTCTCCCATGCACCATGTGCGTAGACTGCAGCGGCGTGGCCATGACCGTGATGATTGGGCCCGATGATAATGACTTCTTTCGGGATCTTTACATGTGAAAAAGTTTTGCCGGCCACGGCCCCGGAGTAAAGATAGCCTGCATGGGGTGACATCAACGCGATAGAGGGCTCGGGTATCGCGGCCACCATCAACGCTTCGACATCACTCTGAAGTCGTTCTTTATTTCCGGAGTAAAATTGTCCTGCAACAACAGCTGTACGCAACATGAGCTTTCCCATTCAGGAGTTACACGAACCAGGCACGATAAATCATGCGCAAACCAACCAGTACCAACAGGCCCGCAAATACCTTGAGAAGTTTATCATGGGTTGTACGACTGGCAACACGGACACCGACACGCGCCATTCCAATCGTAAAAGGTGCAACCAGGGCCAGAACCAGGCAATTGACATAGCCAAGAGAAAATGGCGGCAAGAGATTCGACTCCCAGCCATGGAACATGTACGACAGAGCACCAAAGAGAGAAGACACAACAATCAGAGCACTCGAGTTGCCGACGGCAAGGTGAATTGGGAAGCTCAACGCGATAACCATGAGTGGTACGGCAACAACACCCCCACCGACACCGAAAAAAGAGCTGAAGGCACCACCGGCAAAGCCAACCAGTGCCAAAGCCTGACCTGAGACCTGATCACTTCGTTCCGGTGGCAGGCGCGGGTGAAAAATCAGCAGTTGAACGGCAACCAGAACCTGCATCATACCAAACAGACCTTTAAGCCATTCACCACTGAGCAGTGAAGCCAGCCAGGCGCCACTGAGCGCGCCAAGAGAACCACCAAGACAAAGAAAAGCGACCTGGTGCCATTCGACATTGCCACGCTTACGATGACCAAAGGTGCTGCTGATTGCCGTTGGAATTATAACGGCGAGGCTGGTGCCAAAAGCGGTATGAACCATGACCTCCGGAGCGAAGCCCGAAGCTTCAAAGGCCCACAGGAAAAGGGGAACAAGAATGATGCCACCGCCAATACCAAGGAGCCCGGCACTGCCCAGAACAACGAAGAGGACTATGGTCGCAATACTGAAGGTGCCCATAAATTAGCCGAAAACAAAACAGGCCAGCCGCAAAGCGACTGACCTGTTGATTTTGGAGGCTCCGACCAGATTCGAACTGGTGATGGAGATTTTGCAGACCTCTGCCTTACCACTTGGCGACGGAGCCATCAAAAAAAGAGTGTCTTGAATACCAAAGGGCACGTAGCGTGTCAAGCTCAAATTCCTCATTGCGGAAGATCAGGAGTCGCTTTTCAGCTTATCTAGAACAGAATCAATCTTACCTTGCAAGCTATGACACCCCTGGTCACGACGATCATCAATTTTGATCAACGTCGAAACCCGTTCGGCACCTTGACCAAAAGGGACCTCATGCATTTTGCGCATGAGAGCGAAGATCTCATCAATATCACCTTCAATGACCGTGCCCATAGGTGTCAGCTGGTAACCCAGGCCGGAGGCTGCCGCAAGCTCAACACAAGCCGCCACATAACCGGAAACGCCAGGAGTCGCGGTACCAAGAGGTGCAACACTGATCTCAACAACAGCCATAAGCGGCTCCTTCTCAAGGTTGGACAGAAGACCTCGCGGCCCTTGTCTGACAGTTACTGTGTCTCTACTTTCACACGGACCGAAGAGCCGTTCTGCGAAGTGCCCCTGCCCGCACCTAAAATCTCACGGCTCAGACCATTCTGAGCCTGCACATGGCCGCCGAGTTCGTACCATGCGCCAACCGGGACATTGACCTTCGTTCCCAGTTCATGGAAAACAATTTGCTGTGGGTTGTCTCGATCAAGGAAAGCCATAAAAGGCCTGACCTCCATCTCTACCATACCATTATACAAGGTCGGCCGGACTTCAAACCCTGTGTCCACATTCTCGTAGGAGGTCGTCGCAATAAAGTCTGGATGCTGTCTGCAGTAAGTCAACATCTGGCTGGTAAAGGGTACCGCACGCCCGACGCTGACAAGAGCAGGCTCGCCTTCCAGCACTGAAACAAACTGGCTGACCTGCCGGCTCTCCCGATAACGACTGTCAGTGCCACGAACCTTGAGTCGGTTCTGGCCGGAATCGACAATGATTTTCGAGCCGCCCTGAAGAGTTTTATTCCCGGAAGGACTAAAAACAACACGACTATCATCCTTCTGAAGACGCCCGGAGGCGCTGACCCCACGTTCATGACCTGAAAAGGTTTTACCCTGTTCAATGGTGACACGCAGCATCTGTTTAGAACGATCATAAGAGTCAACCAGACGAGCAACCTCATCGAGCGCCGAAGGTGACGCATTAACAACCAAAGTGTTTCGGTAGGCGGCAACCCTGGCCTCCTCGCCGAGCAAATTGCGAACGATCTCGGCAAGCTCACCGACCGGACGGTGCTGAAGTTCAAAGATGTGCATCTCTGCTGAGACCGATGCGGGAAATAAACCCCAGGAGAACAAAACAAAAAGCAGGACATGGATCAGTGCCAACCGATATCGAGCGATCATGACGAATGTTAACATCTCCATAAAAGGACGGTTCTACAACCCAGAATCGTTTAACGCAGAGGCGCAAAGAGCGCAGAGAAAAAACGATTTAAAGCTTTCAAAAGGCTCTCTGCGACTCCGCTTCTTTGTACTCATAAATTGCCTGAGTATGCCTTGTCATTGTTTTGGTTACAGGCCCATCAAAGTATTAATGAGCAGAGAGTTCTACAAAAGGACTGTTAACAGGATAGCAGAGAATTGTCTACACCGCTGAGGAGCTAAATCAGCAGACCAACCACCGCTCCAGTCATGCAGGTTGCCATGGTGCCACTGAGAATCGACTTAAAGCCGAGCGAAACGATCTCTTCGCGCCGCTCAGGGGCCATCGCTCCCAAGCCTCCCAGCATGATCCCCAGGCTGCCAAGGTTCGCAAAGCCACAGAGGGCGTAGGTCATAATAAGTCGACTTCGTTCACTCAGGGCTTCAGGCCCGAGAGCTGACAGGTTCAGGTATGCGACCAGCTCGTTTAGAATGGTTTTCGTACCAAGAAGGCTGCCAGCAACCGCTGATTCGTGCCAGGGAATGCCAATAGCCCAGGTTAAAGGGGCCAAGAGCCAACCAAGAAGGCGCTGCAAGGTAAGCGCTGCACCATCAACAAAAGGCAACACGCCAAGGCCGCTGTTGACGATACTGACCAGTGCAATCAAGACAATTAACAAAGCGACAATATTAAGTAAAAGCTTCAGACCTTCAAGTGTTCCGTGAACAATTGCGTCCATGGCACTTTTCGCCTGCAGCGACGGGGCCAGAGTGCCTGTAGTCATCTCTCCGCAGTGAGGAACCATCAGCAAAGCGACAGCCAGGGCAGCCGGTGCGCTGATCAGGGAAGCCGTCAGGATGTGTCCCAGAGCATCCGGTATCACAGGCTGCAGGATTGAGGCATAAAGGACCAGTACGGTCCCGGCGATAGTGCTCATACCACAGGTCATGACCGCAAACAGCTCTCCACGAGACATCTGCAGAAGATAGGGCCTGACCAGCAGTGGAGCCTCGACCATACCGACAAAAACATTAGCTGCGGCGCTGACGCCAAGAGCTCCGCCTATGCCGAGCGTTCTCTGTAGCAGAGAGCTACAACCCTTAACAACCAAAGGCAGAACCCGCCAGTAAAAAAGTAGAGAAGAGAGCGCGCTGATCACAAGAACCAGGGGCAAGGCCCGAAACGCCAGAACGAAAGAACTCCCCGGGAAGGGTTCCTCAAAAGGCAATGGTGCACCGCCAAGATAGCCAAAAACGACAGAGGTGCCGGCCATGGTTGCCTGCTCAATAGCCAACACCGCTTTGTTCAGCCACACAAACAGCAACCGGCTGATGGGAAGCTCAACAAGGATCAAAGCCAAAGCAAACTGCAGGAGAAGGCCTGCGATCACCGTCCGCCAACTGATATCCTTGCGGCTTTCAGAAAGGCCCCATGCCAGGGCAACCAGAAAAAAGAGGCCGACAAGGCCCTGTAACTGCACCATGGAAACGACTCCTCTACGAATTTAGAACAAATAAAAAGGGGTTGGCCCATGCAGGCCAACCCCTCCAGGGTGCGTTTTACAAATCAATAGTGACCACTATTTGACTGGCAGGTCATGCACGTCAATATGGCAGGTCAAACAATTCGGAAACATTTCCAACTGTTTCTTGTTGTGCGGTGCACCATGGCAATCTACGCAATCCGGAATACTGCCGTGCGCTTCATGACACATAACACATGACACCTGGCCGTGCTTGCTGGGTGTTTTCTCCCACTTTCCATAGACCTCATCATGACAGGCAATACAGGTCTGCAAGGCTGAATCAGCAGGCAGGATGATTTTCAGGGGTGCGTGCACACGCTCGTGGCAAGACAAGCAGTCTCGCACGGGCTGAGAATCATAATGCCCCTCGTGGCATTCCAGGCAGCTCGGGATATAACCGTGCTTTTCATGGTGACAGCTCTGACAACCCTGCTCGGTATGCATACTGGGAAACTGGGTCAGCTCTTTATCCGGTCCAGCATGACAATCTGCACAGGAAGCACCTAATTGCTCCATAGCTGGAACATGAAGGGGTGCATGAGGGTTCTGGTGACAGCCGCTGCAATCGGTCTGCTTTGGACCGTGTTGCTCGCCATGACAAGACCCACAAAGAGGCATCAGTTCGTCGTAGTTGTTTTTACGAGGGCTATAGGCGTGAAAAACTTCGTGACACTCCTGACAGGAAAATCGATGCTTGCCGCCGGAATCTTTCAGATCGGCAAACTGACCCACATGGCACTGGCCACACTCTGCTGGTTGCAGCGGATCCGGGGTCACATTGTAAAGGGTTGTATCAACCTGTGGCAATTGACGCTTGGCCGCAGAAACAAACCCTGGCTGGAAAAATCCAGCCAGGGCGATAATACAACTTGCAACAAAAACAATTTTAAATTTCATGGCCCTGTCTCTTAATTGTTTACTTAGCGGGCCAGTTGTTCAGATCGTGGGCAACATTATGGCACTCACCACATTTTGGGAAACGCTGGTGCATGCTGTCAGCGTGCGGCAGGCCATGACAATCAGTACACTCTGGAACCGTCATGTGCTTGTCAGTGTGACAGGTTGCGCAAGAGATCTGGCTGTGCTTGGCCTTGCTCGCGGTAAGCGTTGCAAAAGCCGTATCATGACAAGAAGCACAGAGCTGCGACTCAGTCGTTGCAGGATAAGTCAGACCAAGTGGTTTGTGAGCCTGGTGACAAGTGGCGCAGTCAGCCTGAGTCATCAACTCGCTGTGAGGCTCGTGGCAATCAACGCAGTTCGGGATATTACCGTGGGTGTCTGCATGGCAGAAGTTACAGGCGAAGCTTGCGTGCATGCTCGGGCTTGCAACCATCTCCTGGTTAGGACCAGAGTGGCAGGAGACGCAAACCACTTTATGCTCACCGTCCAAGGTGACGTTGAGAGGCTGATGTGGGTTGTGGCAGTTCAGGCAGGGAGTTTCAATTTCATAGTGGGCGCTTCCTTCATGGCAATCACTACAAACAGGGATATTTTCGGCAGAGCTGGGGCGATGCCCTTCATGACAGGCCTGGCAATCAATTTCAGTTTGGTGCGACGCGCCATTTGCCGCGATTTGAGCTGGCTGCTCACTGTGACACTTGACACAGTCAGATACGGACAGAACAGCGTCTTCAGCAATGGCAACAGAGCCAAGACAAGCAACGAAAGCCATCGCAAAAGTTGCAACCAACAGTTTCTTCATCATCATTCTCCTCCTCAACAGAAAAACCCTAAAGATATGTTTGAATACACAAACGGAACATAATATGGAAGCAGATAAACAGAACTGCTTTTTTAACTTTTCGGGCCGTTGAGTGTCAATAACAAAATGGGACAAGTCAATCATTTTAAATGCTGAAGATCTTAATCAATTAGCGGGTTTCCGAAGGGATTGAAACGTAGCGAGAGATTTCCAGAAATGAGTTCTTTTATGTTTGGATTGAAGACAAAAAAACGTTCTATAACCAAAAATTTATTTAACGCAGAGTCGCAAGGAACGCAGAGGAAAAGCTCTTAAAGCTTTTCAAAATGCCTTGACTCTGATTACTGCCCCTGTTTGCTTTGTCTTTATTCTGGTTACAGACCAGTAAAATAAAAACCCCATGGCAATAAAGCCATGGGGTATTATTTTATGGAGCGGGACACGAGATTCGAACTCGCGACTTCGACCTTGGCAAGGTCGCACTCTACCACTGAGTTAGTCCCGCAAAAATTGTTGGCCGTCAGTGCCAACGGATGCACTTTATAGCAAAAGCCCTCCGAACAAGTCAACCGAAATTTTCAACCTTTTGAAAAAGATTAGCGAGCAAACACACGGAAAAACTTTTGCAGGTAATCAATTCCGGACCAGAGGGTTAAGACAAAGGCAATAGAGAAGAAGAAAATGCCGAAGTTATGCATATTTACGTGAAAGACACCCCACTCCAGACCAAAGAACCAGTAGTAGTCATAATGTAGCATCAGACCGGGGATCGCGATCATCTGGTAAATCGTCTTGTACTTGCCGAGATCACTGGCGTCGATAACGATGCCTTCTGACGAAGCGATTGAACGCAAGCCGGTCACTATCATCTCACGTGCAAGGATAATAAAGACCGCCCAGGCTGGAACCCGGTCGAGAGGTATCAGCATGATCAGGGCCGCCATAACAATCAACTTGTCTGCGAGGGGGTCGAGAAACTTGCCAAGGACGGTCACAACACCCCACTTGCGTGCCAGCCAGCCATCGATAAAGTCGGTCACGGCTGCCAGACCAAAGATTGCCGCCGCCCACAAGTTGGAGATACGACTATCGGAGAGCAGCAGAATAACCACAACCGGCACAGCGGCAACGCGTGCAAGGGTTAAAAGGTTAGGCAAGTTAAGTAAACCGGTGCGCAGGTTCATAAGAGGGGGTCGCCGGCTTGTCGATAATAATCAAGATAGCGTTTAACTTTTTTAACATAGTTTTGGGTTTCATCGTAAGGAGGGATACCGCCGTAGCGCTTGACCGTACTCGGCCCAGAGTTATAAGCGGCCAGGGCTAATTCGACATCATTATTAAACAGGTCAAGCATCATGCGCAGGTACTCACTTCCGCCGCGGATGTTTTCATAAGGGTCGAAAGGGTTGGACACCTTGAGGTCTTTCGCTGTCTCAGGAATCAACTGCATCAGGCCCTGAGCACCCTTGCGGGAAACGATCTTCGGCTGGTAATCGCTTTCGACCTTGATCACAGCCTTGACCAGTGCTTCTTCTAGCTGGTACGACGTGGCATGGCGACGGATGATATCAAGATAGGAACGATTGGTCGCTTTAACGGGGGCATTTTCTTTCAGGTACATATCATAGCGGCCGTGAGTCGGTGTATCGGTAAAATGCACGCGACCACTGGCGTCCACATAACGATAAATGTCAGCATCAGCAGGCGGAATCACCACAAATAGCGACATAAGGAGCACAACCATAAAAGCTATGTTAGACATGAGAACCATCAAAAAGGACCTTTCATCTCTCCTATATATATTAAAAACCTCTGTATTTCAACAAGTTTAGGTCTTGACAGGGGCCTGTTGCGCTCGGATAATGAGTTTCCCTGAAAAGAGCCGTGATTTAACATTATTGATTCACATTGCAAAGCACAGGCCATCTCCCATATGAAGATAACATCTGACTTCCTCGTAGTCGGCAGCGGCATCGCCGGCCTCTGCTACGCCCTGACAGTAGCAGAACGTGGCCAGGTTGCGTTGATCACCAAGAGGGAAATCTCGACAACCGCGACCAGGCTCGCTCAAGGCGGCATCGCAGCGGTATCCAATGCCGACGACTCTTTTAACCAACACATTGAAGACACCATGGAAGCCGGAGCCTGGCTCCCCGACGATAAAATCGTCCGCATGGTGGTCGAAAATGGTCCGAAGGCCATAGAAGACCTGATCAAATGGGGCGTCAACTTCTCCCGTAAAGAAGACCAGTCCTACGACTTGACCAGAGAAGGCGGTCACAGCCAACGGCGTATCTACCACTCCAAAGACGAAACCGGCAAAGAGATCGAACGGGCTCTGGTAGAAGCGGTCCAGGCGCATCCGAACATTACGATCTACGAAAACCATATCGCCGTAGACCTGATTACGGAAGCCAAGGTTACCAGGCGTCGTCTCAAGCCCGATCGCTGCCTGGGAGTTTATGTCCTCAACCGCGAAATGGGCCAGGTTGGAACCTTTGAGGCCCCCATAACAGTTCTTGCAACCGGCGGCGCTGGCAAAGTCTACCTCTACACCTGCAACCCTGACATTGCTACCGGCGATGGCATCGCCATGGCTTACCGGGCCGGCGCAACCATTGCCAACATGGAATTCATGCAGTTCCATCCCACGACCCTCTATCATCCGCATGCCAAGAGTTTTTTGATATCAGAGGCGGTCAGGGGTGAAGGTGCCATCTTGAGGCGCAGCGACGGCACCGCCTTTATGGAGAATTACCACCCGCTGAAAGACCTCGCACCACGGGATATAGTTGCCCGAGCCATCGACCATGAGATGAAGGTCCACGGAGACGACTGCGCCTTCCTCGATATTACGCACATGGATGCGGAGTTCATCAAGGATCGTTTCCCGCATATCTACGAGACCTGCCTTTCCTATGGGATAGACATGACAAAAGAGGCGATCCCCGTGGTCCCTGCCGCTCATTATCTCTGCGGCGGTGTCAAGGTGGACTCCTGGGGAGAAGCCGATATCAACAACCTCTTTGCCATTGGCGAAGTGTCATGCAGCGGCCTGCATGGAGCCAACAGGTTGGCCAGCAACAGCCTGCTGGAAGGGATTGTCTTTGCCCAGCGTGCAGCAGAGAAGTCACTGGAGCTTACCAGCAAGCCCATCCCCCCCTGCCCCACTATCGACCTGTGGGACTCAGGGAGTGCAAAAGACAGCGATGAAGAGGTGGTCGTTGCCCACAACTGGGATGAGATCCGACTCTGCATGTGGAACTATGTCGGCATCGTGCGCTCCGACAAGCGATTGATCAGGGCCCTGCGACGCGTCCAGATGATTCAGGAAGAGATTGCAGATTATTACTGGGACTTCCTGATTACCCCAGACCTTATCGAGTTGCGCAACATCGCCACCGTTTCCGAGTTGATCATCCGCTGTGCCTTGCGTCGCAAAGAAAGCCGCGGTCTGCACTACAATATCGACTACCTGGAAAAGGATGATATCCATTGGAAGCAGTACACCCTGATCCGTAAAACATTTTAACCGTTATTATAGCCACTGGTTGAAAGTGAAAAGAACGGGAGAAGATTGTGACAATTGACGATTACCGTAAGGAGATTAACCGACTTGACAGCGAGCTGCTGCGCATATTCAACGAGCGCGCCGCCCTGGCTTTAAAGATCGGTGAGATCAAAAAAGAGATGAAGATTCCGGTTTACGATCCGGCGAGAGAAAAGCGGATCTTTGAGGCCATGTCTAACGACAACCCTGGGCCACTGGAGAATGAGGCCATCACCCGCCTTTTTGAACGTGTTATTGACGAGTCACGCCGCCTCGAGCGGATTCGCACGAAAGGTCTATAAAAGATGCTGATTGTCATGAGAAAAAATGCCCGCGAGAGAGAGCTCGAGGACGTGAAACAATACCTGGTCGATCACGACTTCGACTTTCATCAGTCGACCGGAGCTAACCGCACTATCATTGGAGTCATCGGTGACCCCGACACTGCCAACCGAGCAGAGCTGGAAAGCAAGAGCGGGGTTCACGTGATCTTCAAAATTCCCGATGAGACCTGAAGCAGAAGGCACAAGCAATCTTACCCGACTCTCAATTTTCTTCGTTCTGCTACTCTGCTCTTGCACCGGGCAGGAGCCGATCAAGGTCGGCTTTACAGGAGAGCTCTCAGGAAAATCCAGTTAACGTTGGCCTGATCGTGCAACAGATCCCCTCTTATTGACGAGGCCCTTGAGAACCTCTACTGCAGTGACAGGACGAAGTTACGCCAGCCCCTACTAGAAACACGGCCGTTTGCCCCCCCCTGAAACGGGCCGGAAGGACAAACTTTCTGTGGGTAGAAAGCTCAGGAAGCCGGCAAGGGAATATACCCTCCGCCAGGAGCAAGGCGTTTGGCGGGTCGCGTCCCGCCGGTTTTACCTCTAAACCTTACAAAACACAAAAGAGAAGAGGTCACTCAGCCCATGCTCTCAAGGCCCTCTCAACAACATCCCTGCCCTGCTCCATCACGCTCTCTTTCCACGCATCGTCATCCGGATAAAACGCTCTCAACAGTCGTTCTTTTATCGCGGCGGCATCACCAGATCTCAGGTCACCATGATGATACAGCCAGTTCTCCGCTCTAAGTGCATTAAACACAGTCATCGCTGAAAACGTTCCAAACTCAAGGCCTACAGCGGTGACTTCAGACGTTGGCAGCATATCAACAAAGGCCTGGTTGATCGTTCCAACCAGGCGGCTTGACACTGAACCACCTGTAATCGTTGATTTGGCCCGCTCAAAGCCCCAGGTTGAGACCGCACGTTCAAACACAGGGTCATCCTGTGAGGCATCCACAACCACCTCGCCCTTGCCATACGACCCAAGACCGGTATGCAAATCAACGACCGTAACACGCGAGCAACGGATCAGATGCTTTTCTGTAAGACGACGTAGAAGTTGGTTCGACCAGATCTCAAAATGACCGCCATAAAAAAGTCCATAAGGGTGTGAGTACTGGCCATGCGTTACAGCATGTTGCAATCTGGACCGCCCATGGCAGAGACGGTAACAGAGGATTTTCAGTTGAGCTGACAGCTCAGTGACACGGGAGAGAGAGCGTGGAGCGATTGCCTTCGCCAACTGGTCATAATCATAATTATTCGGTCCGGATTTAGCGTGGTTGATAAAGTTTCGGTTTAAATCAACATTGTCTTCGTTAAACCTTCTTTTCTCAGCAAATCCGTAAGGATTCAGGGCGTGTATTATTATGACTTTAACCTCAGGGCACAGGAGACGAAAAACACCTTCAAACAACAACCCTGTCTGTATGCCGGAACCAGCAAACCCTTCTACGCCATGAGTCCCGGAGATAATGACTAAAGCGTTTACAGCATCGGCCTGACCAAGAACTGCGACGTCAGTAAAGAGTTCCTCACCTTTTGATGAAAGTGCAGGAGCGATAAAACTCTCTGTCTCTGCACCGCAGGCATGAACCGCGGCGAGAAAAGATTGTCGTGCAGAGTTATAATCAGGGGGGAAATATTGCGCTGTTTGCATAAAAACTCTCATTTACCACGCATAAATTGAGCAAAAAAAACCGGGAGAAACGTAGCGACTAAACTGCTTCAATCCCGGCCTTCAACCCCGTGTTTTCAGATTTTCAGTGACTCATACTTCCGAATATATCTCTAACTTCCTGGTCAAGTTGTAAACAGGGTGTGACCACAACCTCTTTCCCTGCCACGTTGGTCTTGAAACGCTGTGCATCCATATTGTGCATGTACGCATCGCGAAGTTGATCATTCAACTTTTGAATCTGAGCTTGATCAAGGCCCTTTTCCCTGGCTGCTGCGAGAAAACTCTGAACAGCCCCATCCTGAATCATAGCGACACCAAACCTCTTCGGCGGTTTGCCGATAAATACGTAAGCATGATCTTGTGCCGGGACAACCTCAAGGGTGTCTTTGACCTGTCCCATCAGGTCCTGCAACTGGTCTTCAACTTCGTGAACCTGTTCAGCAGCAGGATTGCCCGAATCAAGCTCAGGGTATTTCAACTTCTTACTGAAAAAGCCCATCATTAGCTCCTTTCTTGAATTAACGGGGATAACTACATGCTTTTAGAGTAGCAGGGAATTGAGTCAATTCAAGGTGCTGATAAATAAGGTCTTTATCTGAGACAAACGGACTTACAACCCAAAAAAAGGCTGTAAGTATTAAACGAAAAACGCGAGGGATTAAAGACTTCAGCTTTTACTGTTTTTGTGTAACAGGACGCACTCCCAATTGTTCAGTTTATAGAGGTTCAGTTATTTCTTTAAAGGAAGCAGCCAGAAACTCAACTGGCCGTCCTGTTCCGAGACCTGCCCGGAGTAGCCGAAGGAGAGTGCCTCGGTCGCGTCTGGAATTTCATAAGAACGCGTAAAAGACTGGGTCCATTGTGTACTGCCCTGAAATGATCGATCCAGAGGTTGCGTCAACAGGACCCGGGAATCATGATCCAGAAAAAAGAGGTAGATATCCAATGAACGAACACGATCATAAACCATTTTCTGGTGATCGCCCAACTCTATCTGACCTGAGATGTCGAGGTTTTGACCGTTAACAACAAATTCGTAGGCAATTTT
>SBFN01000041.1 GCA_006226895.1 Deltaproteobacteria bacterium
AGCCAGACTTTACCGCTCTCCTGCAGCGAGCCAAGGATAACATCAGCTGTTATCACGAAGCTCAGCAGAGGTATTCCTGGTTCTTACCCAAAGAGGATGGTTCCGTTATCGGGCAGATGGTAAGACCGGTAGCGGCCGCGGGTCTCTACATTCCAGGTGGTCGTGCCGGGGAGACCCCGCTCATATCCTCACTGCTTATGAACGCTATTCCGGCAATCATCGCTGGTGTTGCTCGTATGCAGGTGGTTACACCCCCCCGACAGGACGGAAGTATCAACCCTTATCTGCTGGTGACCGCCCAGTTGCTGGGAATCAACGATATTTTCAAGGTGGGAAGCGCCTGGGCAATCGCCGCCCTCGCCGTAGGAACTGAAACCATACCTGCCGTGGACGTGATTGTTGGTCCGGGCAACATCTATGTAACCTTGGCCAAAAAGATTCTCTCCGGCCGGGTTGGTATAGACCTGATTGCCGGGCCCAGCGAAATTCTTGTTATTGCCGACTCCAGCGCCGATCCTCGACACGTTGCAGCCGATATCCTCAGTCAGGCGGAGCACGATCCCATGGCCAGTGGACTCATGCTCACTACTGATGAAGCCCTAGCCCATGATACTCGCACCTCTTTGGAAGAACAATTGGCCGACTTGCCCCGGCGCCACATAGCCGAGGAGTCCCTTGCCGCTTTTGGAGGACTTATCGTCGTTCCGGACCTGGATACTGCCGTGTCCCTGGCAAACCAGATAGCTCCCGAACATCTCGAACTGCTGGTGGCAGAACCTGTTAAACTCCTTGGCAAGATCCAGAACGCCGGTGCCGTTTTCTTGGGACACAATTCTCCTGAACCGGTGGGGGACTACTTTGCCGGTCCAAACCATGTTCTGCCCACAGCGGGCACAGCCCGTTTTGCCTCGGGACTCAGCGTTGATCACTTTGTCAAAAACACCAGCGTGATCTCCTATTCCTCAGAAGCCTTGCAGCGAGATGCAGCAGACATCATGCGCCTGGCTGAACTTGAAGGTCTCGAAGCTCACGCCCGCTCAGTACGTGTGAGACTTAAAAAATAAAGGTGCCCCGCCTACGCTCTGTTGAGCTACGGCGCGGCAAGCAGGTGTCAGGGGTTATGGAGGTGTCAGGTGTCAGGGGTCAGGTGTCAGAAAATATGAACCGCAGAACCGCAGAACAAGGAACCGCAGAATATCGAAGTGAAGAAATTGTTTGACCGCTTTCAAAAACTTCTGCTGTTCGACATTCGATATTCAACATTCGATAGTAAAGCTTCCTGCAGACTGCTGCAGGGAGTCTTCGCAGGGACAAGACCTTGGATAATCTCGCTGCTGCTGCAGATCAATTCAAGCCACAGGGCACCGTCATTGATATCCATGAATATGGAAATGGAAATATCAATGACACCTTCCTGGTAACCCTGGATTCCAAAACTGAGAAGCACTTCATCCTGCAGCGGATCAACACCCAGGTGTTTCGTCAGCCGGAACTTATCATGCTCAACATGCGCACCTTCACCGAGCATGTTCGCAGGCGGCTGAAGAGTGCTCCACCCAGCCCTGACCGTCGCTGGGAGGTGGTGCGCGTACTGTTGGCACAGGAAGGGCAGGACCACTGGCTTGACCCTGGTGGCTCATTCTGGCGCGCCATCAGCTTTATTGCCGGTGCCCAGTCTTTCGACACCATCGAAGATAGCGAGCACGCCAGAGAAGTCGGCTATGCCCTCGGCATGTTCCACAGCCTTTTGAGCGACCTTGACACCGAAAGACTGGCCGACACCCTGGAGGGCTTTCACATTACGCCCAAATACCTTCTTCACTATGATGAGGTTTTGGCAAAAAAGCAGACAAGCAAATCCCCCGAAGTGGCGTATGGTTTAGAGTTTGTGAGCCAGCGCAGAGATTGGGCCCATGTACTCGAGAATGGCAGAGAAAAGGGCAGGCTGCGTCTGCGCCCGATTCACGGCGATCCAAAGGTCAACAACGTCATGATTGATACCAGTACCGGGAAGGCCATCAGCATTGTTGATCTGGACACCGTCAAGCCCGGCTTGGTTCACTATGATATTGGCGACTGCCTCCGCTCGGGCTGTAACCTTCTGGGAGAAGATGCCGAGCAGTGGGAGTTGGTTCGCTTCGATCCCGAACTGTGCCAGGCCATCTTGCAGGGCTATCTCTCATTGGCAAAAGACTTTCTCACCGACAACGATTATGACTACCTGTACGATGCCATCCGCTTGATAGCCTTTGAGCTGGGGCTAAGATACTTTACCGATTATTTGCAAGGCAATGTCTACTTCAAGGCCGACCACCAGGAACACAATCTTGCCAGGGCGCTCATCCAATTCAAGCTGACCGAGAGTATTGAATCACAGGAAACAACCATTCGCGTCATCATCCAGGACATGAGATGAACGACCAGTCGGACAGGAGGGAAAGGAGGAGGGAAAAAATGAGCAAGAAAAATCCAAAAAAATAAATCCCTTGGGTTCAATAAAATTCTACGTGAAGTCCTCGGATACCGCAGGGGGCTGGGGCGCAAATTTCCTCGTAGAGTGGAAATCAGAAAAGGAAGTTAGTCAGCCCATCATAGAAAGTCTCATGACTGGTCTTCGGGGAAACCATTCAGTCTCATTCATCAGCCCGGGCCGGGTGATCGACTGATAATCAAGATGGCAGGGTAAAGGGGTCAAGCCTACGTTTGACTTTTGCACGGAGAAACGAAGAGTCAAACTGTAGACTTTACCCTTTTCCATACTACTAGATGTGCTCTGGTCTCAGAAAAGGCCGTCGATCATTTTCACAAGTACCAGTGGATCCTAACGGAATTTTGGTTGGATATAAGTTAGAATAACTCATGATTCACCTCTGGTTGACTACCGATGTAGGCTCTGATATTTTTCGCGGGTTGGTACTATTCAGACGCGAAGCTAAGTGATGAGAAATCGTCTAAGGTGAAACCTGATGCAGGAGGGTGCTATGAAGAAGATTCTATTTTTGACGGTAGCGTTTTGCTTAATTGCGGCAACGGCCTTTGGAGCTAGCACCATAAAGATCGGTTTGATGGCTCCCCTGACTGGCCCCTGGGCAAGTGAGGGCCAGGATATGAAGCAGATCGTTGAACTGCTTGCTGCGGAATTAAATGCTCAGGGGGGACTTCTCGGGAAGAAGGTCGAAGTTATCAGTGCAGATGACGGTGGCGATCCGAAGACCGCTGCCCTGGCAGCACAGAAACTTGTAACTCAAGACGTTGTAGGTGCAATCGGTACCTACGGGTCATCCATTACTGAAGCATC
>SBFN01000202.1 GCA_006226895.1 Deltaproteobacteria bacterium
CCATCGAAGATGCCTCCGAGCAGGCCCGGACCGAGGGCCACGGTCAGCGGATCACCGGCGGTTGTCACAGGCTCACCGATACCGAGGCCGCGGTTCTCTTCAAAAACCTGCACCGTGGCAATCGTGTCATCAATCCGCACCACTTCGCCGGTCAGGCGACTTGTGCCGACAAAGACACGGTCACCGATCTTCAGATCGGCAAGATCGACACAGACTGTGGCGCCGCTGATGCTGGTGACAGTTCCGTTCATCGTTGCAACCTCACATGGTAACCAAGGGCTCTCTGCACCAGGCGCTGCAGTTCGTCGCTCGGTGGTGTGCGGCTGTCGGCAGGAGCCGGCAAGGTGACCAGAACCCCCGGCCAACGATCCGTCAATTCCCGCAGTCTGATCGGGCAGTCTGATCGGGTCAAGCGTTGCAAGCAGGCGGCTATCCGCAGCAATCACACCGACCTCGGGATCGACACAAGCCTGCTGGATTGCCTCCCAGGTGGCTTCAGGGATAAGCGTCTGCTGCCGAACACCGGTAAGGGCAAAGCCTGGGGCACTATCGGCACAGGTCAGAAAGAGAATTTCTTTCATAACAGCAGAACCTCCTCAAGCAATGAGCCCCGATCATCGGACAAGGTCTTGCGTAACAATTGATTGTGCACCGCAAGCTCGACTCGCCAGAGGTATTCGATGATCACCGCCAGACCGAGTGGGTCGCGACCTAAACGTCGGAACTGGCGCGTCAAACCGCGCAAAAAGGCTTGCTCCATACCGATTGTGACTCCGCCATCCAGGTTGCTGTTCCTCAAGGACTCTCCCGTCAGGCGTTCCGCCAGGCTGGTAAGTCGCTCGCTGTCGTGCCTGGCCCAGATTCTCTGCAGGTTGTTTCGGTCGAGGTTCCCTCCGCCCGTCAAGGCTGGCGGTTGTTTGACCTGCCATCTCCAGAGCCTGCTCAGCATCAGGCAATTGCGCATGTCGATCAGGTAGCCCAAGGTCCTTTTCAGAGGAACATTCCTGCTTCTTTTAAGTGCGTCGACAAGCATGCCCTCAGCAAGTTGCATTTCCACACCACCGGGGCCTTGCTCTCTGTATGTCACAGTCAACCCAAAGGCAAACGGGTAGTCGCCGACCAGAGCAGCTTCCAGCTGTGCAATCAAGGCCTGGTTTTCGTCACTGTTTGCGAGCAGTTGTCGCAAGGGCTTCGCCAGCAGGGAATTGCTTAAGAGAGTCGCCGGCAGCTCCCCTGCAAGGAGGTATCTCAGCTGTAGAGTCAGGTTGCGCATCGCAAGCAATTCAAAGAAGGGCTCAAGGCGACGCCGCAAACGCTTGTTAAGGCGCTGGTAAACCCAGACGGTCGCCTCGATCGATTCTGTCGCTACAGGATCAAGCAGATCGATTCCGGCACGTCGACTGCGCAAGCGCGCCAATAGCGCTTCTGTCGGTAGCTCAGCAGGTTTTGTCGAATCAAGCAGTTTCATCTCTATCCACCAATCTGCGAAATTCACTCATCAGTTGCGGCAGCAGATCAGGCCAGGCCCTGCTCAAGCGGCAGCCCAGCGAGTTGTCGACTTTTAATCCGGCGTCGCGGCTCGTGGCAATCAGACCACCGGCGAGGGTCTCCTCAAGCTCAATTTCGGCCGCCGGGAAAGTCCTCGCAGCCAAAGCCTTGTCAGCTTGGGATACTGTGATCTTACTCCACTCCGCAGGCGGTAGTTCCGCACAGAAAGCCTGCCATAGAACCTCACGGTTCTTTTCTGTAAGCTCTGTCAGTAATTGCGAGGCCAGACCTTGCAGGCGTTCGTCAAAGAGAGCCTCGGCATGCAGACGGCTTGCCACCGCTTGCATCCGGGACTTCACAAGCAGGCGGTTACGTCGCCGTGAGACTTCGGATTGAAGTTGCCGTTCGGCTTCAATCCGCAGCTGTTCCTGCTCGTCTCTGAGTTCCTGGCGTCGCTTTGCGACCTTCTCTTCGGCAGCTTGCCAGAAGGCGCGAACCTGTTCCTCACCCTCGCGTTGCAGGGCTATCTTCAGCTCTGATTCGCCCATTGTCTTACTACATGAGTAGAATCATGGCGGCGACAACAAAGCCGAGGATAACCATGGTTTCCGGAATGGCGACCAGGATGATGATGACCCCGGTCAGCTCCGGTTTCTCCGCCAGGGTGCCGGCACCAGCGGCGCCGATACGCGACTGTGCCCAGGCGGTTGCGATAGCTGGCAGACCGATCGCCAGCGCGGCGGCAAATGCAATCCAGACTTTTTCCATAAGGCGTCTCCTTCCAGGTTCTCATTTACGGGGAGCGTTTCTGCCAGGGATCGAAGCGACGCCCCCCCAGGTCGAGAAACTTGCTGAAGAACTCCACGTAATGCAGACGTAAAGAGTGAACCGTTGGAGCGAACACTCCCAGCAACAGGTTGAATGCGTGCAGGATGCCGGCGACCAGAATTCCGGCCATAACATCACCGGTCATGCCTCCCAGGCGATTGGCGACCATAGCCAGAAGCACGGAGCTAAAGCCGATCGCCATGATACGAACGTATGAGATGATATTGCCCATGGTTTTCAGCAGTTCAAGGGGCGCAAGCAGTCCCTCGGCTGCAATCAGCACCGGCATCAGGATACCGACACCGAGCAGAAGCGGGCCGGTCTTCAGCCACGATTGGGGGTAGAAGTAACCAACCACGGCAAGGACCAGGAGTAGTACGGACAGCAGGGTGGCCAATTTGACAAGCGCCAGGCGTGGTTTGTGGCGGCGCAGGTCGGCCAGGGCACCGAGAGTAATGCCAAGCAGGATATGAACAATGCCCACGGTCAGGGCAAATACGGCCATGGGCAAGACCGCTTTGCCGCGGTCAAACCAGAGAGGATGCAAGCCAAACCAGGCTTCGCCGAGATCGCCGAGAAATTCGCCGTACAGGACACCAAAAAAGAGGGTGTAGAGTGCGGCCACACCGAGGATCTTGCCGAGATCGCTGGCCAAATGGTGGGTTTGGTAATGTTTGGCCAGAAAAACAGCAATCAACAGCAGGATCAGACCGTAACCGATGTCACCGAGGATCATACCGAAGAAGACCGGGAAGAAGAGGCCGATCAGCGGGGTCGGATCGTAAGAGGAGTACTTCGGCAAAGGAAGCAGGCGGGAAAGCACCTCAAATGGGGCAAAATACCCGGGGTTGCGAAGCATGACCGGAACCTGCTCGACCTCCTCATCAAGAATGGCCTGCTGCTCAAGAACCACACGGCCGACAAAGGCCTTGTTGAGATCATTGCGCAGGTCGGAGACCCCGTTTTCGGCCATCCAGCCCTGGATGATGAAACAGAGTCGGGTCGTATAAGCTGTGGCTGTGGCCCGGTACAGGGTCAGACGTTCAGCGAGCCAGTCCAGGGCGCGCCGATAGATTGGTCGCCATTGCACATCAAGGTCGCGCAGTTCAGCTTCGAGTCTTTGAGCTTTTGCATGGAGTAAATCGAGACGCTCCTGCAAAGCGAGGATGCGTTTAGGCAGAGGAAGATCGGCGAACTCTTCGGGAAGAGAAAGTTCGGGCACATGCTCATTGGTGAGGGCTTGCCGTAACGGTCCGGCGGTCTCGCAATCGGTGGCGATCAATCCCACCAGCTTACCGTCGTCCGTCGTGGTGCTACTGATGTGGCAACGGCCCTGAGTGAGCTTTTGCAATAAACCTTCAAGGGCCTGCAGTTGGTAGGCATCACGAATGGTGACACCGAAAATTTCCAGGTTTGAATCCTCGGGCAGGTCACCTAAGAGTGGCGCCAGAGCTTGCCAGAAGACCAGATCGCGTTGCAGATCATCGATTTCATTATGACAATCAGTATGCTGGCGCACTATCTCACGTGCGTTTACAAGATGCTTATCGACCAGTTCATCGAGCAGATCCATAACCGGGAGAGGTTGGAGTGGTGGGATGTCTTCGGAGGCTTCAGGCAGAAGAGCAAGCAGTTGGGTGATGCGCTCAAAGAGGCTCTGAAAAAAACTGCGCTCGTGAAGATTGGTCTCGTCGAGAACGAGAGCCTGGAGGTGGTCTTCACGTGCCAGTTCAATCCGTTCCAGCAGCTGTGGATCGGGTTGAAAGATGCCCCTGTCGTGCAGGAGGTCGAGGGTGTTCAGAAGGTCCTGTTTGGGGCCGACGATTTCAACTTTGGCCATGCGGATGATCATAATCACCCCCTGGCAGGACGGCTGCCAGATGCCGTTTCAAAACATCGCGCAATACCTCGTCATTCAAGGCCAAGAGACGCTGGCACCAGGCGGAAGCGGCTTCTTCAAGGGCAATTCCTTCACCCTTAAGCTGCTCTTCCTGTTCAGCCAACACCCCTCGACAGCGAGCCTCATCGATCGTTCTGGTATCAGCGCACTCCCCCAGTAGAGAGGACAACTCCCGGACTTGCCACTCCTCGGCACGTGCCTGCTCTGCAGTCACTTCAGCCTGGATCCGCTTCTCCAGTTCAATAATATTGTCCAGCAAGCCATCAGTCATAACCTAACCATGTGTTTGTGCTAATAATTTCAGTATATCAGAGCACCTCATCTTTGCAGGAAAGGGCCCCTCAGGTAATTTCGTGACCTTTTTTGAAGAATATGTTATTTTGCGAGAGTTATTTTTTACCTTAATCCATATGATTTTTTATTTATTAAGCGGGGAACGCCTTGTCTACCGACGCCCATCTGCTTAAAACTCTGGAACGACGCAACCGCGAACTCGAAGTTCTCATTGAGATCGGTAAGGCTTTAACTTCTACCGTTGAGCTTGAGAACGTCCTGACTCTGATCATGGATCAGGTCGGGCGCTTGCTGAAAACCCAGTCCTGGTCATTGCTTCTGCGCGATGAGGACACCGGCGATTTAACTTTTGAAATCGCGGTTTCCCCGGCAGCAGAGAAGCTCAAAGGAATGAAGGTTGCTTCCGGTGAAGGCATTGCAGGCTGGGTCTCCGAGCACGGTGAAGCCCTGGTCATCCCCGATGTTACTCGAGATGAACGTTTTTCCGACCAGTTTGACAGAGCCTCCTCCTTTATCACGCAATCGGTCCTCTGTGTCCCGGTCCGCAGTAAAGATCATGTCCTCGGCGTGATTGAGCTGGTTAACGGCCCCAACGAAAAAATCTTCAAAGACGCCGACCTGCAGATTCTACTGACCATCGCCGACTATGCGGCGATAGCCATCGAAAACGCCCGCAACTTCATGCGCATCAGTGAACTGGTCATCACAGACGACCTTACCGGGCTCTACAACGGCCGTTACCTGCACACGCTGATTGACGAGGAGATTGAGCGGGTTCGTCGTTTCGGCGGCAAGCTGTCGCTGATTTTCATCGACCTCGATTTCTTCAAAAAAATCAACGACACCTGTGGCCACCTGGTCGGTAGCCGCACCCTTGCCGAGGTCGGCAAACTGATCAAAGATAACGTTCGCAAAATCTGTAAGTCAGCCCGCTACGGCGGCGACGAATTTGTTATCGTCCTGCCGAACACCGGCAAGAGCGGAGCCATGACCTTGGCAACCAAGCTCTGCGAGCTTTTCCGTGCTTATGATTTCCGCGACGACAATGACACACCCTTTAAAATGACAGCAAGCTTCGGTATCGCCACTTTCCCCGACGATGCTGATTCCAAGGATGATTTAATTCGCTTGGCTGATCAGGCGATGTACCGTGTCAAAGAATCCACCCGCGACGCGGTACTTTCTGTCTGAATCTACTCAGAAGCTCTTCGGACGTTCTTGAAAATGGTCCGATAGACTCCTAAGCGGAGGCAGCAGTGGCCCATCACACTTCCCGTGCTTCTTATCAGAAACTGTCCAATCGTCTGAACCTTTCTCCCCAGGGCGCCCCTCCCTCAGAGTTGCTCTACCATATTCTCGACCTCCTCTTCAGCACCGAGGAGGCGGAACTGGTTGCCGCCCTGCCCCTCAAGCCCTTTACCGCTTCCCAGGCGGCAAAAAACTGGAAGGTCACTGAGGCGGCTGCCGAGAAGACCTTGCAGCGACTGGCTGGCAGGGCTCTGCTGGTTGATTTTGAACTCAATAGTAAAACTGAATATATTCTACCACCGCCTATGGCTGGTTTCTTCGAATTTGCCCTGATGCGAACCCGCGATGATATCGATCAAAAGATATTAAGTGAACTCTACGAGCAGTACATCAGCGTTGAGGACGATTTTATTCGCGAACTGTTTCTTACCGGCAACACCCAGCTTGGTCGGGTTTTTGTTCAAGAGGAAATCCTCAGCGATGAAAGTGCCTTGCATGTTCTGGATTATGAGAGGGCGACCGAGGTCATAGAGACAGCGACCGATATCGGCATTGGCCTCTGTTACTGCCGCCACAAGCGTCAACATCAGAACCGGGCCTGCGACGCCGAGATGGATATCTGCATGACCTTTAATACCGTGGCCTCCTCGCTCATTCGTAGCGACTATGCCCGTCGTGTCGAACCTTCTGAGTGCAAAGAGTTGCTGCACAAAGCCTGTGAGCAGAATCTGGTTCAATTTGGCGAGAATGTTCAGAACAGGGTCAGCTTCATCTGCAATTGCTGCTCCTGCTGTTGCGAGGCCCTGCTTGCCGCGCAACGCTTCGGTTATGAACATCCGCTACATACCAGCAACTTTATCGCGCGGGTAGAGGATAACTGCAGCGGTTGCGGTCGTTGTCTCTCTTCCTGCCCGGTCAAGGTCATCTCTCTACAGGCCGAACAGACTGATGGTTCTGGTTGTAAGCGAGCCGTTATCGATGAGGCACTCTGCCTCGGCTGCGGGGTCTGCGTTCGGAATTGCAGACTTTCCGCCCTGACAATGGTCTCCCGAGCCAGTCGTGTGATCACACCGGTCAATTCAACTCACAAGAGTGTCTTGATGGCGATTGAGCGGGGCAAGCTTCAGAACCTGATCTTCGATAATCAGGTGCTTTGGAGTCACAGGGCTCTTGCTGCGCTGCTTGGTGTCATCTTGAAGCTGCCGCCGATAAAAAGGGCGCTGGCTTGTGAACAGATTGGATCACGTTACCTCGGCACACTCTGCGAGCGTTACGACGCCAGGCAGACGCCTTGAATGTCGGTATTTTTTGATTGTCCTTCCTCCGGTATCAGGTAAGATGTCCCTGGATGCAATAACCGATAAGAAGGTGTTTGTTTATTTTATGGAGAAGAGTATGTCGAAGATGCGCTGGACCTTTTGCCCTTTGCTGAGTATCTTGATGTTGGCGACCCTGGCCGTGGCCGGTGGTGTCGCGCCCGGAGAAGAAGCCCCTCAGCAACCAGAGGTCGTAGAAAAAGTGACCAGGACACCTGCACAAACATCCGCAGCTGTCAGCAAAGCGCGTCAGGCCGTTGTCCCCCCGCCGCAACCCGTCGTGAAGCGAAGTACGCCCCCCAGAAGCGCTGCTCCCGCTCAGTCCAAAACGTCCGCTCAAGTCGACAAAAACAGTTGGCTGCTCGGCTCCCGCGAAGGAGAGTGTGCGCCTCTCTCCAGCACCAATCGCAAGACGGGCAACATAGGGACTTTCAGTACCCCACAGGAATTTGCCAAAAAAATGCAGCAGCGCGGCCATCAATCCTTTGTTCTTGATATCGGTGATGTTCGAGACCAGGTGGTGCGGGTCAAGGTTCCTGATATGGATTTGGATTTAACTTTTGTCAGGGCGGGGATGTGTCGTTGATTTACTCGTAGATTTTTCAATCTATAAAGGGAGCCGTTCAGGCTCCCTTTTCTTTTCGGGCTGACAACCCAAACAAAGGCTGTACGTATTTAACGCAAAGGCACAAAGGGGCAGAGAAAGCTTGCAAAGAAAACCACTTCAAAAAGCGAGAAGAATCACCCTTTGCTTTTTTTCTGGCTTTTCTTAGCGTCTTTACGTTGGCCTAACGAAAAGACTATTTGAACAGCCGATCAATCAACGCCCGATACTTCTTCTCAATCACATGTCGCCGCTTCTTGAAAGTATTCGTCAACTCCTCGCCAACCGTGAACTCATGTTTGAGGAAATCAATCTTCTGTAACTTCTCGTAAGGCTTGAAACCATTCTTGGCCTGCAGCAAGCGGTTGATCTCATTCTTAATCCGGTCGCGTATTGCGAGGTCTTCATGCAACTCTTCGGAGGTCTCGCCTGTATGACCGAAATGCTCGGTCATAAAATCCTTCAGCTTGTCCCAGTCCGGAACAATCAGGGCGCCCAGACCTTTACGATCCTGACCAACCAGCGCTGCGTCTTTGACGAATGGCAGCTGGCCGATTGCGCCTTCAATGCGTGACGGGTCGATATTCTCACCGCTGGCAAGAACAATAATTTCCTTGGAACGGCCAGTCAGGACCAGTTCCCCCGAGATCGTCAGTTTTCCCAGGTCGCCGGTGCGGAAAAAGCCATCGGCAGTAAATGACTTACGGTTTTCTTCGTCGTTATCGTCGTAACCGTCAAAGACCTGTGGCCCCCGGACTTCAATATTGCCCTCGACACCAGGACCAACCTCTTTATCCTCACCGTCAACAACACGCAGCTCCGTGACGCCGACCGGGCGACCCAGGGTGCCGAAAATTTTGCTGTTGTACCCGCGACCGGCGATAGCCGGAGCGCACTCGGTCATGCCGTAGGCATTGACGATGCGAATGCCGATGGCATCGAGCCAGCTTTCCAGGTAGATCGGCAAGGTTCCGCCGCCACTCACGGCCATACGCAACTGGCCGCCGAATTTATCCCGCAGGGGTGCAAGCTTCTTCTGCGCCAACCAGTAGGGCAAGGCGAGAAGAAGCATCTCGACCAGAGCAACCAGGTTGTGCCAGCTTCGCACCAGCAAGCTTGAACGGCTGAACTGAGGCAGCTGTCCAGTCAGGTGGCGACGGGCGTGACGAAACCTGACTGAAGTTTTGACCAGCAGGTTGAAAATTGCAAAAGCGCGGGGACCTTTCTCCAAAATGGCGGCTGTGACTTTGGTATAGAGCGACTCCCACAGCCTAGGCACCGTCGCCACAAGGGTCGGATGATAAGTCACCAGATCATTGGAGAAGGTTTTCAGGTTCGAGTAAACAATACAACTGCCGCTACTCAAAGCCAGCAACTCGAGGGCCCGCTCGAAAATATGCCAGCTGGGCAGGATGGAAACCCATAAATCTTTTTCGGTGATCGCGATCACCGGAGGCAAGGTCTCCGTGTTAAAGAGAATGTTGCGGTGGTTAAGCATGACACCTTTAGGCTTGCCAGTGGTGCCTGAGGTGAAGATGATCGTCACCAGGTCCTTCTGAGTGACTTCTGACACCATGCGATCAAAGCGTTTGAAATCAGCATCACTTAAGGTGCGGTCTTTAAGAATGTCGTTATAGGCATACAG
>SBFN01000216.1 GCA_006226895.1 Deltaproteobacteria bacterium
CGGTTGAAGAGGGTGTGCTTGTCGCTGCCCTCGATGATGAACAGGGTTTTGACTTCCTTGTGAGTGCTGAGCATCTCCTGGTGACGGGCCAGCAAGGCGTCGGTTTCAACGACCATGAAAGAGCAGCGGGCGTGATTGAGGATGAACTCCAGCTCCTGGGTCGGTGTCTCGCTGCCACGCGGCACGCTCACCGCACCGAGAGCCATGAGCGCCAGATCGGTAACTATCCAGGCGTAGCGATTGTCAGAAAGCAGCATGACACGGCTGCCGCGCGTGATCTTGCGTTCTTCAAAAGCCCTGGCCAGAAGGATGACGTCTTCACGCAACTTGGCGTAGTTGACGGTAAATTCCTGCTTGGCGACCCGGTAGACAAAAGCCGGACGGTCAGGGAATTTTTCGCAGGTCGCCATGATCGCTGCGATCACCGAAGGGGAGCGTGGTTGCCAACTGGAGGAGCTTATCATTCAGAGCAGTCCTGTTATTGAAGCTGTTAAGTTACGCAATCAACCCGGCTTTCTGAGCCTGAGCAGCCAACTCGCCAGAGCCGGCAAAAGGAGCAACGCACCGAGCATGTTGAGCAGGAACATAAAGGTCAACAAAATGCCCATGTCCGCCTGGAATTGCAGAGGTGAAAAGATCCAGGTTGCCGTACCTATGGCCAAGGTAATACCGGTTATCAGAACGCCGCTGCCGGTGACCTTGAGGGTTTCGTGATAAGCCTGGTAAATCGTCATGCCTTCATTGAGATGCGACTGGAATCGGCTGTAAATGTAGATGCCGTAGTCAACACCGACACCGACGCCAAGAGCCACAACCGGCAAGGTTGAAACCTTCAGCCCGATCTCCAGTTGCGTCATCAAGGCGTAAGCCAGCAACGAAACCAGACCAAGCGGCAGAGTAATCGCCAGGGTGGCGCGCAAAGAGCGGAAGGTCAGCAGACAGAGGCCGATAATTGCCGTAAAGACATAAATGAGAATCGGGAATTGTGCGGCAGAGACTTCTTCATTGGTTGCCGCCATGACCCCGACATTACCGGTTGCGAGACGGAATTTGACCTTTTCCGTACCATTCTCGGCCTGATAGCTCTTGATCGTATCAACAACATGGGAGATGGTCTCCGCCTTGTGGTCAGCGGTAAAGATCATCACCGGCATAACCGAGCAGTCAGAGTTGAGCAAGCCGCTGCTGGTCGGAATGTACTGGACCGCTTCGACCAGAACCTGGCGGTTGCGCGGTAAAACCCGCCACTTGAGGGCACCCTCACTCCACCCGGCGTTGATAACCTTGGCGATTCCCGGCAGGCCGACAACCGATTGCACGCCCGTGGTGTTGTTCATCTGCCAGGCAAAGTTATCAATGTTCTCCATAACCTCGTAGTCAATACAACCATCGTCAACCGTTTCGACGATCACGTTGAGCATATCGACACCAATCGAGAAGTGTTCGGTGATCGTTTTGCTGTCAATATTGTAGCGTGACGTCGGCCGCAGTTCCGGAACTCCCTGGTGCAGGTCGCCAATCTTGATCTCGCTGCCGCGCATGGCGCCGAAGATCATCAACAGTGAGGCAAAAATGATCAGCGCCGCAGCAGGCCAGGGCTTGGCCGTTCGCGAAACCCGCATCCAGAAACGATCCATTTTCTCAATACTGTCGCGCAGGCGCTGTTTGTAGTCTTTCGGAAAACCGATGTATGAAAGCAGGATCGGCAGCAGTATAAGATTGGTGAAAATAATCGTCGCCACACCAAGGCTGGCAGTAATCGCCATCTGTTGGATTACTTCGATGTCGATCAGCATAATGGTAATAAAGCCGATAGTGTCCGAGAGAAGAGCGACACCTCCCGGCACCAGCAAGCTGCGGAAGCTGCTGCGCGCCGCAGTCAGGCCATCGTAACCGTTAAACACAGCGGCCCGATTGGCTGTGATCATCTGCACCCCGTGACTGACCGCGATGGCGAAAATCAGGAAGGGCACCAGGATGCCCATCGGATCAATACCGAAGCCGAGGTAGGTGAGCAAGCCAAGCTGCCAGATGACAGCAATCAAGGAGCAGACCAGAGCCATTGACGTCACCCGGTGCGAGCGGGTGAATAGATAGACCAGCAGGCCGCTGATAAAGAAGGCAAAGACAAAGAAGAGCACGACACGTTTGGCGCCGTCGGCAATATCAGAGATGACCTTGGCGTAACCGATGATATTGACTTCGATCTGATCGTTCTCGATTTTTTCCCGCAGGGCTTCCAGCTGATGCCCGACTTCTATGACATCGACCTTCTCTCCGGTCTGCGGGTCGAACTCGATCAGTTCCGCACTAATGATTGCAGCCGAGAAATCATTCGCTACCAAACGACCGACAATACCGGACTTGAGAATGTTTTTACGAACCTGGTCAAGGCCCTCCAGCGTGGGCTGGAAATCGGCCGGGACCACATTGCCGCCGGCGATACCATCTTCAACCACCTCGGTAAAGCGAACGTTTGGTGTAAAGAGTGAACTGACCCGGCTACGATCAACACCGTCCAGAAAAAAAACCTCGTCGGTGGCCTGTTTAAGGGCGTTGAAAAATTCAGCGCTGAACATATTACCGTCACGGGCACGAAGAGCAACCAGAACCCGGTTGGCACCGCCGAACTCGTTGCGATACTCCATAAACGTCTGCATATATTCGTGCTGCAATGGCAAATGTTTGGAGAAGCCGGCATCAACATGCAGACTGCTCAGGCCATAGCCCATGAGCAGGGTAACGACGACAAAGATGCCAACAATCAGAGGACGAAATCCAAATATAAAGTCTTCCATTCGATCAAGGAGATTGGAAATCATTGTCCACCCTCCTCTTCTGTGCGCTTGACTCCATGCTCGCCAATCAGGATCAAACTTTGTTCATCGGCCTGCAGAATCTTAGCGATCCCTGCCCGGTCTGCCTGAGGGTGCAAGCTAAAGCTGTGGCCCTCATCGTTACTGATCAGGAGGGTTCCGGCCAATCCGGCCAGGACGATGCGCCCGTCGCGCAGACGAATACCATCGTTAAGCGTAGCCTGGGTTCCGGAATCGACAGGCCGCCAGGAGTTGCCAGTGTCCTCTGAACGAAACAGATGACCGCGCAGGCCAAAAGCCAGGATACTGGTTTGCGAGAGCGGCAAACTGCCGTAAAAAGAGCCCCCATAAGGCGATGGCAAGCTGAGCCAGGAGCGGCAGGCATCGTCGGAACGATAGAGGTTGCCTGCTTCGGCAGTGATCAGGATCCGGCCATCAGGTGTTGCAGCAACCTGGTTGAGATGAAAATCAATGCCCCAGGACTCTTCTTCGAACTCATCATCCCAGCCATCATCAGCCCCATCGCCATTAGCTACCAGTGTTGCCGGATTGAAATCGAGAGGCTGCCAACTCTTGCCCCCATCCTCGGTGGTCAGGAAAAGTCCATAAGCGCCCACGGCATAGCCATGGTTCGCATCCCTGAACCAGAGATCGAGAATCGGCCTCTCATCCCCGGGATCAGCATAGACCTGCTGCCAGTGGCGGCCGCCGTCACGGCTTTGGAGAATGACGCTGTCGTGTCCGGCCACCCAACCGTTGGCCGAATCAATAAAGAACACACTGGTCAGATTCGCTCGTGTCGGTACCTCCTGCTGTTGCCAGGAGACACCACGATCTTCAGAGATCAGGATATGACCACGCTCTCCAACGACAATGATTCGGTCTCCAATAACCTGCAGTAACGATTTCTCCGCCAGAGGCAGAATTTGGCTGTTTGCAGCAAGGGCGGGGTTTGGAATCAGGCAAAACGTGAGGAGGAGAATCAATCCTGTCATCAGGATTGACCCGAGACGCAAATGCAAAAATGCTGAAAAAAGCTTTTTCACATAACTTCCATTCTAAAAAGTAAAACGGCCGGGCCTGAGCCCGGCCGTTTAAGTTAACGTTATACGCTTTTAACGCTTACCAGAACGACGCAATGCCGATGCCGTAAATTCCTTA